>JASGME010000003.1 GCA_030156615.1 Candidatus Woesearchaeota archaeon
ATTTTTGGCATCCTAAAAATCCACTTGTCAAAGCGAGTGTCACGTCATACCCCTACCTTTAGGTTGGGGTGTGACATTCGCAGTGGATTTTTATGATTTCAATCGTCTATTCCAACCATTCTTTCACTATCCTATGATAGTTAATAAGAATTAAATATCCTGCCGTTAGAGAATTCTTATTAGTTTTAAGGCATAAAGAGGGGAAAAATGGCTTTGTTTGGCATAGGCAAGAAAAAAGCAGAGAAGAATTCTTCAGAAGCGTTAGATAAACTAACGAAACTTAACGATAAAAATAATTCCAAATCAGATAAATCTTTCTCAGGCAAAGTTGGTTTTACAAAGCCAAAAGAGAATGGAATGGCTAAAGGAAAAGAGAGCATGCCCTCGAATAATGTAGAAGAAGATCTCAATTGGGATGATTTACTCCCTGGCTTTGAAGAAAAGAAGGATAATGATAATCTTTCCCTGCCGGAGGATAATTCAAACCCATTCTTTTCTCTTGAGAAGGGAGCTGATGAACTCGACAGGCTTGCATCAGAAGCAGGATTAAATAGTTCAGAGCAGCCTGCTTCAATTCCAAAGGTTCCTAAGGAAGAAGTAGAAAAAACTCTTCAAGAAAATCCCAAAAAGAATAAAACAGAAGGTAAAAAAGAAGAGAAGGAAGAATCTGCTGAAAACTCTGAGGAAGAATCAAAAGAAGAGCAGGAAGAGGAAGAAATAATTAAACAAGGACCAAAACAACGCAAGGAATCCTATCCCTCATCTTTTAAGACATTTATTAGGGCAAATTCTGTATTCCTACCTCAAGATGGTTACAATGAATTTTACAATTTCCTTAAAAAGGCAAAGGATGAGCTTGCATCTTTAGAGCTTGACCAGCAGGAGGTCAAAGATTACGATAACGAGTTAAAAAAATCAGGCAATGCTTTTGTTGGTTATCTTAGAGCGATAAGCTCAACTGCAATGCAATCAGAAGATATTATCCGTTCGGGAGGCGATTTAAATGAGTGAACCTGTTTTCATAAAGATAGATGATTATAAGACGCTTAAGACAAAGTTAGATTCTTTGGAAGAGAAACTTAAATATAGTAAGGAAAAACTTGACGAGATTGTGAAAATAAAAGGGGAAGAGCAGGAGCTCTTTGATTCTTGGGAGAAGGTGTTAAACGATATTGATGATAAAATCAAGAAGACAAAAGGGATGATTAAAAAGGATTGAAAATGACTAACTCGGCTAAAAAATCACAGGGAAAAAAGAATTCAAAGCAGCAAGTTCAATTTGAATATATGCCTATTGATGAACATGTTCAGGCAAGAAAAAATTTACTTTTGATTGCAAAGGAATCTATCCAAGCCGAGAAGATATATCAAGGGTTCTTAAAGAAGCAATCTGAAGAAAATGTTCTAAAACAAGAGATGAAATCTCTGTTGAAAGAGCTTAAAGACGGATTGAATGAGATTCTGGAGATCATTCCTGAGCCGTCTGTTAAGAAGGAAATATTTGTTTCATCAAGTTATAATAATACTCAGAGTAAAAAATCTGCAAAGAAAATAAACAAACCTTTAGATGATCTTGAGAGTCAAATAAAAGAGTTAGAGGAAAGAATCGCTTCGTTATAAACTTGACTTTTCTTTTTTTAGACTGTGTAACAACAGCAATCCTTGTTGCTATCACTCTTTAAATCTAATCTTTTCTCTCCCTTATCGCATATTGATTTTTGTGTGCAGGAATATTCAACCCCTCTGATATTAATCCTGCCCCCTTTTGGACAGACACAGGATTGCTCACAACAAATCATCCCTACAGGGGTTTCAATGTTTCCTATAATCGGACTAGACCCAACAACATCCATGCATTGATGATATGTGCAGAGATGATCTTCGAGACATTGTCCAGGTTTCATCTCTTTTTCAAGTTCTCCCTGACTTTTGCTTGTCAAATTAACATATATTGTAATAGAAACCACGATAACAACTAAAACAATAACGCTAACTGCAATCATCTCCAGACTTATTGATGCATTCTTCATTTTATTTTATAGAATAAAAAAGATAAAAAAGAATAAAGAGTCTAACTTGTTGTTATTTTACAACAAACCTGTCCTCCTTTAACATTGCTGAATTTTCCAGCTACTACTTCTCCTCCATTCATATAACATTCAGTAGTGCTATTAAATACAATTCCAGGACACACTCCCCCTTCTGTAGTTTCTGTTATCGCTCCTCTTTGCTTCATTAAGTTATTAGTCGCAAATGTAATAACAACAACGACAACAACTATAGCGATAGCCCCTATCACAATCATACTAAGCGATAATCCTTGTGCATTTTTTTTCATATTCATCACCTTTTATTAGTTTTGGCTTACTGCGATGTTTGTTTATAGAGGCAACAGACTTCAGTTAATGGGTTGACAACATCACTAAAGCTACCCATTACTATGCTTCCTTCGTTATTTATACACTCCTCGTGACTAAGAACTTTGTATACATATCCTGGAGTTGCTGCCGTTTTACCTTCGCATTTTCCTTCAGTTGCTTCCTTCAAGTTCTCTTGACTTGATTGCATAGATGTTATAAAAATAGTAATCACTATTACCAAAACTACTATTGCTATCGCGCCGATAGCGATCATCTCAAGGGATAATCCCTGAGCTCTCCTTTTATTATACATTCTTCTCACCTCTTATTTGATTAAATCGTTAAAGACTTTCCATAACAGCAAACTTCGCCAGATGAAACTGATACATCTGATAGTGGTCCGGTATATATTCTTCCTCCAATATCACGACACCATTCTTCTACAGATCCATATCCTGGAGGGAGATTAAATGGACTAAGAACCGTTGCATTGTATTGTCCATCAGCGTGTAAAGATTTTCCTGCCGATGCACAAGATGTATATTCTCCTTCTAATTTTTCCCCTGTTTGAGTCATTGAGTTGACAAATATTGTTATTATTACTACCAACACAACGATTGAGATAGCTCCAATTACAATCATGTCTAAAGAAAGACCTTGAGCACTTTTATTCCTTTTCATAGCAGATCACCTTTTTATTCTTCTCAATAAAGCAATACCTTGAATAATTTTTGGAAGAAGATTATTTAAATATTTCGTTTTTTGTTCTTCTTTTCATATGCGCAATACTTAATAATCAGTTTTCTTTTTTTATCTATATGAAATTTAAGTTTGAAAAATTCTTCTTTAAAAAGAAGGCAAAAACTGTGAATAAAAGTATTGAAGAGATTAGAGAGCTTATAAAAGAAAGAAATTCAGCAGTTGTTGATGAATTAAAAACTAATGTTAACTCTTTCATAGAAAAACTTGAAACATATGTTCAAGATCTCAAAAAGCTTAATATTGAAAACTATTCATCTGAAGAAAAGGAAAAGTCAATAATTTTAGGGAATAAAGAGAGCTTCCTTAATCAGTTAAAGATTCTGATAAAAAACTTAAAAGAATTGAATTATAAGCAGTCCAGCACAAATGAGCTTGTTCAAGAAATTGATTCTCTGCTCGATGAATTTGACAAGAAATCTTCTTTAGCTTTCCAAAAGTTATCTTTTTTCATTGGCGATGTTATTGCAAAGCTCTCAAAATCCATCTCTTCGTTCTCAAAATGGCTAAATCACTTTAAAAAAATAAATGAATCTTTATTGCAAGCAAATAGATATTTAGAAAATCTGGAGCAAATAGAAAAAGAAATCAGTAAAAAAACAAATGCATCCAATTCTATTGAAAAAGAGATCAGAGATGCAAATAATAAATTAGCCGGTCTTAATAATGATATTAAAAGTATTAAATCATCAATAAAAGAATTCTTAAAGAGCGATACATATCTTAAGATTCAAAAAGAGAAAAAAAGACTGGATTCTTTAAATAAAGAATATACAAAATTATTAAATAGTTTAAAGGAGTTAATAGACACTAAATCACTTGCTAATTCTTTTCATAGTTTGCCGAAGGAAATGTCAATCATACACGAGCTTAAGGAAGATTTTTTCAATGCAATTGAAAAACATAGCAAAGAAATCTTGGGAATGCTTAAGGATCCAGAAAAAGAGAGAGTGAGCAGTACTCTTGAAAGAATTTCTGAATTGAAAGATGAAGAAAAAGAGATTAAAGAATTCATCTCTTTGAATGATAAAGAGAAGGAATTGCGTGATGAAGAAACCAAAATCAATGCTAATATTGCAGAGATTAAAGAAGAGACAAATAAACTTGAAAAGAAAAAAGAACAGATCGCTATAGAGAAAAATGAACTTTTGAAGAAGCATCAAACGATTCTTGAAGAACTGTCTTCAATGAAACTTTAATCAATGTTATTCTTTTTATCTATGTCTTTCTCAATTCTCTTCTTAAGCTCCTCGTCATCATTTATCTCAAAATATTCAAAGAACCTTTTTGAAAGTTCAATCTCGTAGCTTTTTCCAGACTTCTTCTTTGTTATAAATCCAAGTTCCTCAAGTCTTTTTATATGATCATATGCCTTGTTGCTCCTCATCCTAACAACTTCAGATTGGAGCACTGGAGCCTTCCAGGCAATAAAAGCGATTGTCTCTGCCAAAGCCTTAGAAAATTCAGTTTGAGTTATCTTATCCATTATAGGCTCAAGGTATTCTGCTTTAACAGTAAGAAGCCATTGATCTCCAATATTCTCCAAGACTATACTCCCTCCCCTTGAAGCATATTCTTTCTGTAATTCCTTAAGAGCTCTCTTTATCTCTTCTTTGTTTTTCTCATCAAGCATCTTTGATATTCTCTCTAAGCTAATGCTTCTTCCTATTGTGAAAAGCAGAGATTCAATCTTATGCTTGAGCCTTTCTCTTTGGTTTGAGCCTGTATCTTTCCCCATTTTTCTCAACAAGTTCCTCTTTAATAAGCGTATTTAATACCTTTTCCATAAACTCTTTATCAACACCAGCATCTCTGGAAATCTCTTCAATATTCTTGCTCCCTTCTCTCAAAGAAACAAACACTATGTTCTTTAAAAGTGCATTCTGCGTTGAAAAAAGTCTTTTGCTTTGCTTATCCAAAGCCTTTACCATCATGTTCAAATCATGAAGCTTTGCAAGCATATCGTTTACAAACAGATTGAAATCAGATGCTTTTATATCCAAAATCTCCCTGTCAGCAATTTCAATAGAAGCAGGCATGAAATCAAGGGAAAACTGCAGTATGCTCTTGACATCCTTGAAGAGCAGATGAACCTCGGCTACCTTTGTAAAAAGCCCCTCTTTTTTCTCTCCATCAAAGAATTCCTTTTCAATTAGATAGCAATAATCCTCTTTTTCAATATTGCTTACATGCTTTTCAAGGAATTCTTCAGTTTCTTTCTCAGGTTTTCCAATAGCTTCAATGATGCAGCTCCCCTCAATCCAGCCCTCCTCTTTTCTTCTTTTTATCTCCTTTGCATTGCCTTTTTCATTAACCATAATATCACTAAAGAAGAAAAAATCACAAACTATAAAAATAATTTGTTTTTAGTCTTTTGAAAGAATTGTGGGGGTCGCCAAGTCTGGTCAAAGGCGCTGGACTCAAGATATTGAGTGATGAGCCGCAAGGCAATGATATGCTTATTATGAGGCATCCAGTCCCTTAGTGGGTTCAAGGGTTCAAATCCCTTCCCCCACATCATCAAAATGTTTAAACTCCTGACCGAAAAGTTTAAATATTATGGCTGCAGATGAAGATTAATGAGCAAAATGGAAATAGATAAGAAGACGATTGCATTGCTTATGGTGCTTCTTGTTTTTGTTTCATTGATGGGAAGCTTTATCGTTATGGCAAGGGCTTCAGAGGTGCAATCAATAAGGCTCATAGATGAAGGCAATTCTGCTGGCAGGGTTTCTTTGAATGTCAAAGGAGAAGCTTCGGCAGGAATGTCTTCAGGTGTAGTATCTTTAACGGTTGAATAATCTAATGATTAAAGAGAAGGTGAAAAAATGGATGAGGAAATCTCAAACAAAGGATTAGCGGTTTTATTGGTTTTGGCGATTGTTGTTTCTATAGGAGGCACATTGATTAGCTTAAACAGGATTGGAACAGGGATTACTGGTTATGTAACGCAAACTGGAACAGCAACATTGAATATTCAAGAATTAGTTCAGATTACTTTGACAGATGCAAGTGTAAATTTTGGAACATGCGCATTAAACTCATCAACTGTTTTAACATATATAAGTAATTCAACCAATAATCAAAGTCTAGAAGACCCAGCAAGTCAATGCTCATTTCCGGATGGGGTTCCTGATGTTTTTACATTAGAGAACACCGGCAATAAGAATGTTAATCTAACAATCGGTTCAGATACCTCTGCTGCTGATTTCGTTAATGCACCTAGTCAAGAGTTGAAGACATTTGCTTTTGCAGGAATGCCTAGAATAGGTACTGGTGAGATCGGTTGTGTTGATGGATTGCAAAACAGTTTTACAAACTTTACTGCAGCAGAAACACCATATCTTTTGTGTAATAATTTTACTACAGTAACCAATGCAGATGAGATAGATATTGCTTTTATGGTTACTCTACCTCCAGATGCGGCTTCAGGACAGAGAGTAGCTACAATAACTATTACTGCAGAGAACATTCAAGGTTAAAAATTTTTATTTTTTGTTTTTATTTCTCATTCCTTTCCTTTTTTCCGAAAGTTTTATATTGGAATTACTTTTATTTTATCATAAAATGAATAAAAAATTTTTCAATTGGTTCTCCTTTGGACTGCTCTTTTTGTTTCTTCTCTCTTATGAAGCTTATTGCTTGGGAATAACTCCTGCAACATTCGAGGTTCCGTATTCAACAGGTCAACATGATTTTAAGTTTAATGTCATAAATCAGAATCCTTATGAGACAATGAATTATGTTGAAATTCTTAACAATGATTTTGGTGATAATGTTGCTTTTGATGCTATGACATTTAAGCTTCCTCCTAATTCCATAGGCGTTTTGTCTGGGCAGGTTCTTATAGATGACTCATTAAAGCCAGGTGAGAACTGTGTTCGTTTCAAGTTAACAGAATCAAAAGAATTGAGAACAAGTTCTATAGAAGCAAGAACAGCAATAATTGTTAAGGCATGCACTTTTGTTCCTTATCCGGGCAAATATATTGAGGCAAAGATTACACAGGATACTGCAGTTGAAGATTTGCCAGTCTATTTCTCCATTGATCTTGAGAATAAGGGAAAAAGTTCTATAGAATCCTGTGATATTTCAGTTAAGATATATGATTCTTCAGGTATTTTAGTCGATGAAATCTATCCCTATGAAGAATTATCTTTAGATTCTCTTGAGAAAACAACCCTTTTCTTAAAAACAAACATGCCTTTGAAAGGTGGAGAATACAAAGGAAAACTACTCTTGAATTATGATGGCGTTTCTGATGAAGAAGAATTTAGTCTGAGAGTAGGAAAAAGAGAGGTGGGCATTGTTGATGTTCCTTCAACTTTCTATTTCAAAGACGATATATTAACATTCAAGGCGAAGTTAAAGAGTTTTTGGAATGAGCAAATAGATAACATTTACCTTGAATTATCGATTCCTTCGTTAAATAAAACTCTTTCTTCATCTGTTTTCTCATTAAATTCATGGGAGGAAAGAGAGATAGAATCCATTGGGAAAATTCAGGGCCTTAAAGAAGGGGTATATAAAGTGAATCTTACTGTTCATTACGACAATGCATCTTCAAGTATAACTAAAGATGTTAAATTTTCCATTGAGAAGCCAAAAGAAGAAGCGGTTTCTGAAGTCCAAACTGTTCCATTACAAAACAGTAATACAAAAATCCCGCCATTGGCAATAGCCATGTTTACATTCAGCATCATAATTCTAGTTTATGTTTTCATATTACTTAGAAAACAGAAGGATTTGAATACAAGCGATTTGTGATAAAATGAAGAAGGTTTATTGGATAATATTGCTCTTTGTATGCCTTTTTTGGTTTTTTGTCTATATAAATCTACCGGATGTTGTTGAAACCTATGCAATAGAGGCATCTGCAAATTTAACTATGAAGAAGGTTGGAATAGATGTTGATGATTCAAGGTTTTCTTTCGGTTCTGTTCCTTTAGGAGGAACCTCTAAACGATATGCAAACATTTCAAATCTTTATCAGTTTCCGATTCGTGTTGAAATCTATACAAAAGGCAATATTAGTCCTTTCTTGTTTGCTTCTTCAAATGAATTTGATCTGATGCCGAATGAAACCAAAAGGATAAATCTAACTTTTATCCCTCCTTTAGATGGGATAAATGAAACTCAATTGCCTATTTTCTACGAAGGCGAGGTCATCTTTAAATATATTAAGAAAAATTAAAGGGAAAGAGGAAAACGAAGAGTTTTTATATTGCGATTCTATTGGAGAAATATCGTGGTAGAAAGAAAAAAGAGAGCCCCTTTTAAAAGAATTAACAACAGAACTCTTCTTGTTTTGGTAGTTGCCCTTCTCCTGGCAACTTTTTTCTCCCAATTTCTTATTATAAATTCTCTTTTTGAAAAATCTGCTATTACCGGGCTGTCATTTTCTTCAGGAGAGATAAGGATGTGTGTGCTCTCTGAAGAAACTGCTTATGAATTTGAACGTCCAAAATCTTATGGGGTTATGAGGAAAGATGAATATGGGAATTATATGCTTAATCTAAGTAAGGTAACGGCTCCATTTCAATCCGAATATAATTTCACATATTTAATAAAGTACTCAATCCTTGAAGAAGATTCAATTCTTCTTGGGCAATATGAAGCACCTCAAGGTTCAGCTTTTCTAACCCCCTCAATTCGTATTGCTGATCTTGAAGATAGAAATTGCGAGTATTCTTTGTATTATTACTCCAATCCAGATGAGGAATGCAGTAATATAGCAAATGTGGAGCATATTAGTGTAGATAATAATCCTCTACCTCCTATATGGGAAACATATAAAAATGAGAATTCAACAAACTTTAGTCAGTATAATTCTCCGCCGGACTTCTGGACAGCAATCACAAACGCTACTCTTTATCATCCTCTTTATGGAAGTTTAAATTTCACTCCCTACACACTAAACTTTGATTCTGCAAACCTTGATGAAGGTACTGTCTTCTCACAGAATAAGCTTAATTTCTCAGAGAAAACCAGCCATTGCCTTAACTTTCCTGCATATCTTGAATTCAGGAACATTTCAATGTACTATCCTCTTTTGATGAGAAATGACATAGATTGTATATCTTCTCAAGAATGCTATTTTATTTCCTATAATAAAACAGAAGGAATCTATAGGGCATATATTCCCGGATTTGGCGAATATGAACTTGTTGAGAATGCAACTGTAATGCTTGAAATTTGGGATGATAATGATGAAAAAGGGGGGATGCTCAATAAAACAGTTGGAGAATCAGTTAATTTCTTTGCTAATCTTACTGCAGAGAATGAGACAGTTGTAGCTGACGGAGTTTTCTGTAATTATTCCATATATGATTCTTATGAAAACCAAATCGCTTATGGCGATGCTATTTACAATTCCTCCTCTTCATTGTATGAATTCAATCATACTTTTGATTCTAACGGAGTTTACACATGGAAGGTTTTTTGTTCCGCAGATGCATTAGATTTAGGCAATGCAACTGCCGTTGATGATATTGAACTGAAATTTAACCCAGTCATATTCTCACATTGGACAGATTTGGATGAATCTGGTGGAATTCAGATAAAGTATTCTAAACAGCCAGTTGGTTTTTATTCAGTTTATCTTGATGCTAAAACAAAAGAGCCAATAAATAAAACCACATCTAATTGTACTCTTTTTTTAAATAATCTTTCTCAGGGACGTTGGGTAGTAGATGAAAACTCAACATCATTGTTGATGGAATATTCAAACGAAACAGAGGAATACGAAACAACATTCACTTTTCAATATCCGGGAGAATATCCATATTCAATTGTTTGCCAGGATTATCCATACCATGAGAACGGAACAGGTAGCGGCGTCGTAAGCATAAAAAATAGACTTCCTGTTCTAATCGCTAATATATCTAATGTAACTATTCAACAAGGCTTTTCAACAACATTTGTAGATCTTGATAATCATTTTATTGATCCAGATGGAGAACTGATAACTTTTTCATCATCATTTAATCCATACCTCAATGTGTTTATTTCTGAAGACAATAGAGTTACAATTATTGCAGGGACAGCATTCGAAGGAAATACCACACTTACATTTTTTGCTCAGGATTATACTCAAATTAAAGTGCCGTCAAACGAGATTACTGTTTTTGTATTACCTTCACAATACAAGAACGACACTGAGCCATCAACTTCATCTTCTGAAGGAGAGCCGGGTTATATTGTTGCATGTAGAGAAAGATGGGTCTGTTCTGATTGGTCTCAATGTTATCCAGACAGCTATATGTACAGAACCTGTGTTGATATGAATAATTGTGATACTCTATTAAGAAGACCAAAACTGAAAATGGAGTGTAATTATACTGGAACCTGTTTTGATGGCATTCAGAATCAGGGTGAAGAAGGAGTAGATTGTGGCGGTCCCTGTCCTCCCTGTCCTACTTGTTTTGATGGCATACAGAATCAGGGTGAAGAAGGCATAGATTGTGGCGGTCCCTGCTCTCCATGCCCAAGCTGTTTTGATGGCATTCAGAATCAGGGTGAAGAAGGCATAGATTGTGGCGGTCCCTGCCCTCCTTGTGGCATTCTAGAAGCGCCAATGACATTAAGAACTCCTCTTGAAGATTATCTCACAGAGATATCTATGATATCTGCACTTTTCATGGCTATTATGTTTTTCCTCTTAAACTTCTTTAATGAGATTAAGAATGCTATAAAAAGATTCTTTTCGTATATCAAAAAAATCGTGAAATCATATAGTTCAAGCGAGATCTCTATTGTTGACATAGAGGATTACCTATTGAAGAATCTTGATAAAATACAAAATGAGGTATCTCTTAGTGAAAATAAAAGCCTCCTTGCAGAGCTAACTCGTCTGTATCGTTTTTTCATAAAGTATGTATTTAATCTTAGACTTGAGTTTACAATTGATGAGCTTAAAGAGTTCTTAAGGACTCAATCTGTTCCATCTTCAAAGAAAACAATTTATATTGCTTATCTTAAAGCATTAAACGAAAAAGGCTATAGCAATGAAGAAATCAGCAATGAAACAATAGAGAGATTCATCTCGCAATTTAAAAAAATCATTGAAACAAGCAGGGATCTTATAAGTAGGGCTGATTTATTGAGGCAAGAAGAGGAGATTATAAAGAGGTTGAATTTATTCCCATGGCGCAGAAGATTCCTAAACAAAAAACTCAGAATAGAGATAGAATCACACATATACAAGAATCTTGCTTTTATCAGAACTGCAATAGGAAACAAAGATAGCATAGGGGCTGCAGAGGAATACGAACTTGCTCGCATATTAGTTTATCTTTTACCTAAAAAATACAGAAAAAAATTCATCTCTTCTTTAGCAAATTATCATTCAGAGATATCAGAAATGGAAAAAACCGGTAATGCTCAAAAGAGTAATCAAGATAAAAATGAAGCAAAGAATAAAAAGAAAAATAATAAAAGATAGTTTGGTTTAAATATTTTAAAATATTACTGACAAGTAGGATAAATCGAGTAAAGGGATAAGATTGGAAATCGAAAAAGAATACCTGATTATTGCAGGAATCGTTGTTATTTTGCTTTTAATAGCTTTTACTATAAACTTGTCTATGGAAAATGCTATAACTGGCTTCTACACTTTGCAGGAATGTGAAGCCATGTGTACAGGAAACACTCAACCATACATCTCTCCGAGTTTTCCAAGGACATATAACCTTCTTGAAGATGAAGAATATTTGATAGAGATCATCGGGATTGATGCCGAGGGAGATGATATTTATTATACAACAGATGAATCAAAGGGAACATGGGATTCATTGTTCCTATATCCAAATGGAACAATGAATATTACGCCTACTAATGATGATGTTGGGAGGAAGAGCATCTTTATAATTCCTCTCGATATCTGCAGCGATCCGGATGAGTGTGCCCAGACTCCTGATTTAACCACTTCTGCAATTACATTTTACATAGAGAATGTTAATGATCTTCCTTTTGTTGTGGAAGCAAATCCAGAAGCAGGTTCTGGTTTTACAGGTGCAGAAAATCATTCTCTTTCCTTCAATGTAACTATTGCTGATGATGATTATAGCATTGCAGATGAATACTATAATGAATCTTTTAATTATTCTTTTATTTTGGACGGAGCAATCAATTATTCTGAAACTCTGGTTAAATCATTAGAATTCAGCTGGACGTATGAACCTGGTTGGTATGATGCAGGAGAACATAATGTGACATTTTTGGTTTATGATTACGAAGGCGCAAATGCATCATATGAATGGATTTTTTATGTAAATAATACGAATCGTATTCCTCTTCAGAATGCAACACTGCCCAATATAACTTGGGAAGAGGATACTAATTCAACACCGCTTCTTTTAAATTACTACTTCTATGATTTGGATTTAGATGACTTTTTGAATTATTCAGTAAATGTTTCCTCAGGGATTAATTACTCTGTTTATCAGGATGAAGGCATGAGTTACATTAAATTTATTCCATTAAAAGACTGGTTTGGCAATCAAACAGTTGTAATGAATGTTTCAGACGGCTATGATTTCATTCTCAGCAATCAATTTATCCTGAATGTGACAAATGTTAATGATCCTCCAATAATAGAAGAAATTCCAGATTTGTCAACGGCATCTGGCTATCTTTTTGAATATCCGGTTAATGCCACAGATCCTGATAATGACGCAATTGAGTATGGTCTCTTTGGAAATCCTTCGTGGCTTTCAATTTCAGAAGATGGAATTATAAATGGAACTCCTCCTGTTGGGGAAGAAGGAACATATATATTCAATGTTAGAGCAATGGACCCTTATTCAGCCTATTCTCTTGAAGAAGTTAAGCTGAATGTATTCTATGATCAGCCTCCTGTATTTGATGATATTGAGCATATTAACACAACAGAAGGGAATCTAACGAGGATAAATGTTTCTGTCAGGGATCCTGACGGGGATTCTTTTGAAGTAATCTCTGATTTTAATTATGCTTTATACAAGTTTAACGATACTTTGTATTATTACAATTTTACCCCGAAGCAAATTGATGTTGGGGAGCATGTAGTGAGGCTAAATGCTACAGATTCATGGGGCTTGAAATCAACATATTCTTTTAACCTTACAGTTCTTGATAAAAACTTTCCTCCGGAATTAGATGAAGTTGGAGATCAGGTAGCTAAGATAGGAAAGGCCTATTTTTTTGATATTAATGCTACTGATCCAGATGATGATCCTTTGTACTACGATATTAATCTTAGTTTTGTTTCTATAGATCATAGCACAGGCATTATAACCTATTCAGGAAGTTCAGAACATGAAGGGACATATGTCGTTAATGTATCTGTAGAAGATCCTGCTGGAGAGGTAGATTATGAACTTATAAACTTCACAGTAACATATAATCGTCCTCCTGACTTAGAGGAGCTTGGCTATTTTGAGATTGAAGAGGATGTTGAATGGATAAAACAGATTAAGGCAACTGATCCCGATAATGACGAGCTATCTTTTGAGGCAAATGCCAGCATTGGCCTTAACTCATCAACAGGATTAATAAATTATACTCCTCCTTTGCCCGGTCTTTTCCATTACAATATAACTGTTCATGATGAAGATATGGCTTTTGATTCTTCTTTGTTAATCCTTAATGTTACCCCTTTCAATGATCCTCCGTATATTAACACTTCCAACTTAAACATTACAACTATGGAAGAAAACGAGACAATAATATATGTAGAATATTTTGATGAGGAAGGAGCAGAAATAATCCTTTATGATAATACTACTGATTTTGACTTCATAAAAATAAACAACACTTTGGGCAAGATTAATTATACGCCAATGGAACAAGGGAATTATTCATATCTATTGATTGCTTCAGATGGAGATAAAAATGGAACTGCAGTTCTTAATGTTAGCGTTTTGCCTTATAATCATCCTCCTGAGTTATATTCATATTCTCCTTCATTATTTGTCCCTGCTGTTGAGAGAGATGTATTGAATTTCTCAGTAGTTGTTCATGATCCGGATGGGGATGAACTAACCTTTAGATGGAAGTTTGATGATGTAGAACTTGACAATAACAAAGAAAATCTTTCTTATACTCTTGGCTGGTATGATGCAGGAACTCATGAATTGAGATTGGAAATAACAGATGCATTCAATCAACCAGCAAATTCAACTCCGCTGTCTTGGTACCTTGTTGTAGAGGATCTTAATCGCCCTCCGGTCTATGGCAAACGAGTTTTTGATAACTTCTCTTCAGGAACATTTGATAATTGTGTTAATGGAAGTTTGAAGCTTCTTAATGATTCAGACGGATTGTATCCTTTATCTGGTACATATATTACTCCAAGGATAGATTTCTTTGATGAGGGCTTTATACATTTTGACAGGATTGAAGCTGCTGTAAATCTAACAAGCAAGACCAACATCTCATTTGAATATAAAAAATCATTGAACAATCCTCCGATTGAGTTTGCAGATACTATAATGTGGGGAAGTTGGCAGCCCATTCCTCTTACATATCAGGATGCTAATCATTCAACTTTTACCTTCAATGGGAGCAATATTCAAAATGTAACAGAGAATTCAAAATATTTTCAGTTTAGAATCACCTTAAACACGACTGAAAGGACAGAAACGCCTATCCTGCATAACTTTACATTGTATTATAATATTGCAGAGACATCAATTGATCAGGGCTCGTATGGAAATCGTTGGATAACACCAGAAAACTTTTTCATAGAGCATGATTTGGATAATGAGCTTAGCTATTCTGCAACATCTGAATATGGTAAGGTTGTTGCATATTTTCCTGAAGGGCTGTCGTATGCCAAGATTGAACCGATAAATGATGAGTTTGTAGGTGAGGACTTTATTACTGTCAGCGCTTCTGATGGCATTGCTTCTGTTTCTAGCGATCCTGTTAAGATTAATGTTGTGAAGAAAAATACAACTGGTCTAACAACGCAGTATCTAATCCAGACAAGAACAGAGACTGTAACGAGGTTTGTGCCAAAAACAGAGGAAGTTCCTGTGTATGAAGAATTTAATCTTTTGGTGCCTCAGAGTATGACTCTGTATGAAAACGATACTGTAATTGTACCAATTTTATTAGACAATAGCGGAAACGATACTTTGTATGATGTCCAGCTGTATGCCGAAACAAATATGAGCAATGTAGATTTCTACTTTACTAAAGATTACTTCCCTCAGATCCTTGCAGGCACAAAGGAAAACACATCATTGATAGTAACATCGTATAAAACAAGAGGCAAATATGATATTGTAATAAGAGCGGAATCAAAAGAGCCAGAATTCAATGACACTGCAAAGCTGATGATGGCCACAATAGAAGCAGGCGAGTACAATGAAACACAGATAAATACAAAGATAGCATCTACTAAAGATTTGATAAACGATAATCAAGAATGTATTGAATTCAGTGAGATGGTTAGGATGGCTGAGAGTTATGTTGCCTCCGGTAATGTTGAAAAGGCAAACCAAATCCTTGATTCAGCTGTGGAAAGTTGTAAATATCTTATAACAAATGATCAGATTCTGAGGGAAAGTCCTATGCCTCAAAGAACCATGCGGGAAGAAAATCCTCTTATGTTCTTCGGGGTTGTTCTAATGATTGCAATCATTGTTCTCTTAGTAATACTATACTACACAAAGTTTTCAACTAAGAAGTAATCTCTTTATAGAGTTCATTAATCTCCCTCTTCAGGTTAGAATTTTCCTCTTTTGATTTTCCAACTAAATCAACCAACTTGTTATAGCATTTGGCTGCCTGCTTTATATCGCCAGACTCAATGAAGCCGTAAGCTTTTATTATTAATCTCCTTGCTTTTAAAACAATCTTTTGTTCTTTTCTTTTTCTTCTTTCTTCTAAAAATTTTTTTAATTTAGATGTTTTATCATTTTTTTTCTGAGCAATATTTTCGTTTATTTTCTTTTCTTCGTATTCTTTTTTTAAGCTCATTACAATTCTCTGAAATTCATCAGAAAGATCATAAAGCGAGGTATTGTCTTTTGAAGGGGCAAACTTCATATTGAAAAGTTTATCGTTGAATTCCATTACATCCTTCCTTGTATTTTCAGAGATCTTATGTTGTTTTAATCTTTCATCAATCTCTTTAGACGAGAATTCCCCTTTTAATCCTAAATTTTCAGCGTAAAATCTCCTGACGAGCTGTGTGAAATTAATGAGCCAGTCCTGATTCTTTATCTTTGGAATCCTCCTCCTTAAATACCTAATGTCCTCGAGAATTTTCCCTGAATCTTCAAAAGCCCTGTCTTCTTCCATCTTCTTGTTGAATTGTTTTTTTCTCATTTATCAATTCTGTTTTTTCCTTGTCAGTAGTAAATAAACTATTTAATTCTTCCTTTGTATTTCCCGAATATGGCTGAATCTACGAATGTGATTTCTAAAGAACAGGTTCTCTCTTTCGTTAAACAGCTTGAAAGCGTAAAGAAGGAGATTTCAAAAGCTGTAATAGGTCAGGCTAAGGTAATTGATATGATTCTTTCTGCCCTTGTTGCAAACGGCAATATCCTCCTTGAAGGAGTTCCGGGAACCGCCAAAACGCTTATAATGAGAACCGTATCAAAGGTTATGGGTTGTCAGTTCTCAAGGATACAATTTACTCCAGATCTATTGCCTACAGATATTATTGGCTTAACAACATATGAAAAAGGAAGAGGCTTCTATGTTTTGAAAGGTCCTATATTTTCAAACTTTGTATTAGCTGATGAAATCAACAGGGCGCCTCCAAAGGTTCAGTCAGCTCTGCTTGAATCAATGCAGGAAAGACAGGCTACTATAGGCAAGGAAACATTTCCATTGCCTGTTCCATTTTTTGTTCTTGCTACAGAAAATCCTTTAGAGAATGTAGGAACATATCCGCTTCCAGAAGCTCAGGTTGATAGGTTTTTGTTTAAGATATTTATCTCTTATCCGGAAATAGACGAAGAGATTAAGGTCTTAACAACGAATATGAGTATTCAGAAGTTTGAGGCAATTACCCTATCTCCTATCTTGTCTCCTCAGGAGATTATTCAACTGCAGGATGCAGCAAAGAAGATTTATGTAGATGAAAGGATAAAAGAATACATTGTAAAGATTGTTGATGCTACGCGAAATCCTTCTAGATACGGTATTAAGTATGGCAAGTATATTCAATGGGGTGCATCTCCAAGAGGTTCAATAGGAATATATACGGCTTCAATGGCAAATGCACTTATAAATGGCAAGAATTTTGTCACGCCAGAGAATGTCAAGGCGGTAGCTCCAAATGTTTTAAATCACAGGATTATCCTTAATTATGAAGGTGTATCTGAAAATATTGATTCTTTTGATATTGTTGATGAAATTTTGAATAAGATTCCTGTGCCCTGATTATAGCTTTGCGTGATTCCTATGATAAAAGAACTTAATGTTGATCTAACACCAGTCATCGTTAAGATAGAATTGGTTGCAAGGCTCGGTGCCAGCGGGATGTTCACGGGGGAATATAGCTCGAGATTTAAAGGACGAGGCCTTGACTTTGAGGGCTATAGAGAATATATGCCTGAGGACGATGCTCAGAATATTGACTGGAAAGCATCTTTACGAAGTGATGAGGTATTAGTTAAGATTTTCAAGGAGGAAAGAAACATAGATGTAATCTATCTCTTTGATGTAAGTGCAAGCATGTGCTTCTCATCAACAGATAAATTAAAATGCGAATATGCTGCAGAGATGATTTCCTCTGTTGCATATGCAAACCTCTCTGCTGGTGATTCTGTAGGCCTCCTGATGTTTTCAGATGATATAAAGGCTTATTTGCCTCCAAATCAGGGAAGTGCACAGTACTTTAAACTTACGCAATTCCTTAAAAATCCAAAGAATTACGATGGCTTGTTTAGTTTTGATAAAGCCATAGATTTTCTTTTAGGTCATTATACTACAAATTCGGTCATTGTTTTAGTCTCCGACTTTATAGGATTGCATCAGGGATGGGAAAAGAGGATAAGTGCTCTTGCATATAAGAATGAGGTGATTGCAATGATGATCAGGGATCCTAGGGATGATTATATGCCTCCTGAAAATATGGAGGTTTTTGTGGGTGACCCTTTTTCACCAAAGCAATTCCTAATCAATCCAGTATGGCTTCATGATGCTTATAATGGAGAAGCAAAGGTTCAAAAAAACAAGATAAAATCTGAATTAAAGAAGCGAGGGGTGGATTTGTTTGAAACATCAACAGATAAGCCATATGCAACTGCCGTCCGCAATTTCTTTTTCATGAGAACGAGGAAATAAGATGGAGCTTATATTCACCTATCCGGGCTACTTGTGGTTCCTGCTTAGTCTGCCTATCCTTGCTTTAACGCATTTCTTTGTCCTACGTTTTGTCAAGAACAGAGCAATGAGGTTCGCAAACTTTGAGGTTCTGGAGAGGGTTGTATCCAGTGGAGAACATGGTATAAGGCATACGCATTTTGTCTCCAAGAACATAGGTCTTCTTATCAACAGACTTATTGTTGTTACTCTTATTGTATTGGCGATATCTGGAATAACTATTCTTTACGAAGGAAACATAAGTTCTTTTGACTACGTTATTGCCTTGGATGCTTCAAGCAGTATGCTCGCTGATGATATGAACCCTACTAGATTTGATGTTGCTAAGGAATCTGCAAAGGAATTCATTGATTCAATAAGTTATGAAAGCAATGTTGGACTTGTGAAGTTTGCAGGTGTTGCAGAAATCGTATCGCCTTTAACATCCTCCCTTGATGAGCTAAAGGAAGAGATAGATGGTTTAAAAATGTCTCTTACTTCAGGCACGGATTTGACAGAGGCAATCTTTACATCAATAAACCTGTTGCCTCCTGTTTCAGATAAGAAAGGGGCTGTGATTTTGCTCACTGATGGAAGAAGCACTGTGGGTGAGCCAATCCAGACAGGCATTTCCTATGCATTGAACAATAATGTTGTTATTCATACAATTGGGATTGGCACCCCTGAAGGCGGCACTTTTATGGAAGGAGGAATATCACAGCTTGATGAGGAAAGTCTAAAAGAGATTGCAGAGAAAACAGGAGGAAATTATTATAGGGCAAGTTCTCCAACAGCTCTTTCGAATGCCTTCAAAGAGATTGCTTCTATTGACAAAGGGAAGATAGATGTTCAGTTGTCCCCTCTGTTTATGTTCTTGGCCCTCGCCCTCCTTTTCATGGAATGGGGCTTGGTAAATACAAAGTATAGAACTTATCCTTGAACTATTTTTCCTTATTTATTTTGAATGAACTAAAACAGAATCAACTTAAAATTTTTCTTGCTTTATTTCTAAAACGATCTATATCGTCTTGTTTCAAAGTTTCAATAAAATTGAAATTAGTGTAATAAAATCCTCAGTATCGCGAGTCAAATCTTTGACTTCTTGTTCTAATGCTTTTGAATCAACATAGTATTGTTTTTCAATCCTTTCTTTTTTAGCATTCTTTATAGATTTATTATCTATCTCAAAAAGTTCCTTAAGTAGCCATATTGATATTGTATGATTTTCTGATTTTATCCCAACTCTGAACAACAAGCTTAGAAGAGCAAAATACATAGAATAGTAAGCTAGAGCTATTGAATCTTCAAGATTTTTCATTTTTAAAAGAACCTTAGAGGATTTTAATGATTTCGTAGCTTTCTCCATATATGCTTGAGATATCTCTTTGCTTGGTTCAACTATCAAAAGTTTTTTCTCCTTCCTCAGCTTTGAGATCAGATTTTCTATGCTTATGGTATCTCTCAAATCCTTTGATTATTACATGAGCCTTATCAATCTCTCTGATTAATAAACTATTCCAAGAAAATTTCCCGATTTTTACATTTATTCTCGTGTCAATATCTTCAACCTCTTTTTTTATCTTTTGACTCAGCGTGTCAATATAGATGTCTATGTCGCTGTCTTTTCTTGGGATATCTTTAGCATATGAACCAAACAAGACAGCTAATTTCACTCTTTTGTCAGCTCTTATTTGAGAAAAAATTCTCCTTAAAAGCGGATACTTCTTGATAATATGCAAGAGTTTATAGTGCTCTGTCATCAATATTAGTTCATCTGCCTCGAGAGTTTGCTTCAGGAAATAAACCTTATTCCTGCCTTCCTGTCTAAAGTCAACAACATTAATTCTTTCAAGCTCTTTTAATTTTCTGAGAACAGTCATCTGGTTTGTATTTAGTTTTCTTGCCAAACTTCTTATGTGTTCAGGAGAGTTATATAATTGTTCTACCATATCATAGATGTAATATTTTTGTTCCATATGTAACAAAAAAGTTATAATGCTATTTAAAATTATCTATCCTGTTCAATAGTTGTCTAAACTCTTTATTTGATAAAATAGCGACTCTTTTTTCAAGAACCTTTTGTTCTGTTTCCATCGAATCAATCATACTTCGTGCATCCCTTTTCGATGCATCGAAAACTCTCTTAAATGAATACATTAAGGCATTTTTTAACTTTTTATCACTTTGAAGAATAATTTCCCTGATTAGAATTTCTTTCTTTGTTAGATTCTTTTTCTTGTTAAATGAAATAATAATCGATTCTGCTTTAGGAGGCGGATTGAATTTTTCTTTTGGCACAGTTTTTATTTTATTTATTTCATAGAAAGACTGGATTATTATGCTCCATTTACTTTCTTTACCTGTTAGTAAATGATAAAACTTTTCTCCAATGAGTAAAACTGCCAGATCAATATCTATTTTCAAAAGTTTCTTTAGGAAAGGCTCTGAAATAGAGTAAGGGATATTGGCAACGATTTTATTAAAATTCAGCCTTTCAATCACATTTAATATGTTGTCGTAAACTACGTCTACATTGTTTGGCATATTTTCAAGGTATTTGCTCATCCCTTTGTCAATCTCTACAGCAATAACCTTTCTGCATTCCCTTGCCAAGAAGGATGTTATGTTTCCCCTGCCTGATCCTACCTCAAGAACAATATCATCTTTTTTTAGGTTTGCTGCCTCAACTAAAAGAGAAATAGTTTCCTTATCTTCAAGGAAATGTTGATCATAAGATGAACTCATTTTAATTTTGCCTGTTTTTCTCTTTTGAAAGATGCCCAGCTCTTTCTGAAAATTTCATCGTATCTGCTATGATTCTTTCTCAGGAACTCTATTGTTCTTGGATCAGATGGATAGCCAGAGCCAATATTTTGCTTTATCTCTTTTTCAATCTCTCTTATTCTTCTGTCTCTTTCTAGTTTAGCCAAAATAGAAGCCGCTGAAACAACCGGGAAATTAACATCTGCCTTATGCTCAGCATCAATTCTGACTTTAAATTTTAGATTCTTTTTAATGAAGGCAAGGTAGCTTTCCTTATTATTTGAAGGCAGGTCAAGAATGACTTTGTCAGGCTTTAATGCATTTATTATCTTTGCAGTGTAAATTGCTTCAAGCCAGTTAAGGTTTGATTCAGGATTGTTTAAAGCATCATCAATCTCTTTTGGTTCTATGACTTCAATTTTGTAAGAATGAGCTAACCTCTTTAATGCCTCTTCAAGCTCTTCTCTTCTCTTTGGACTAAGCATCTTAGAGTCTTTTGCTCCTGTTTTCTTGAGCAGCTCCTGATTCTTCTCTTCAATGCAATAGCCTGCAATAACCATCGGCCCTATAACAGGCCCTCTCCCTGCTTCATCTATGCCGCAAATTATCATCTTATCTCTGCTGAATTCACTTTATTTAAAAAGATTTATATATCATAAGGTTACTTTTTCTGTATCTTTATGATAAAAATCAAACCATATAAAACTTTGGTAGAAAAAATCGCTAGAACCCCGAAGAAAATAATTGTATCTGATTTAATTAGAGAGAGCTGTATTAAGCTCTCTATAGATTATTATTCTGGAGTAAAATATCTTCTGAGGCATGGCTATATTGAAAGAATATTCAGGGGAATTTTTTATAATTACTCTTTAGAAGAACGAAAACTGGGCAAATCTGAAATGAGCTTTTATGAGATTCTGTCTGAGGCTTTAAGGGTTAAAGGAATAAAAAACTGGTATTTTGGATTGGAGACTGCTTTAAAGTTAAACAATATGACTCATGAATACTTCTCTACCATTTTTATTGTAAATGATACCATATTTAGAGCAAGGCCTATAAACATAATGGGGCATAAGTTGAAATTCCTTCGTACTACTCTGCCTCTTTTTGATTTCGGAATTATTACGAAATCAACCTCAAAAGGCATAAAATACTCGTTTTCTAATCCTGAAAAAACCGCTCTTGAGCTAGTATATTTCAAGCATTATTCTGAAGATGAATTTTTGGAGATTTTTTCCGAACTCTCTCCAGACAGACTTATAAAATATTCATTACATTATGACCGAATAGTTCCTAAGGTAATGGATAATGTTAAAGAAAGAATTAATAGATTTCATATCAACCAGAAAAAAGATAAACCAGAGAGAGTTGATTGAAAATGATTTTATTCTTCATAGTTTACTATTCTATCTCTACCAAAATAAAGAGTTTAAACGCAAATATGCTTTCAAAGGAGGGAGTTGCTTAATTAAGTGTTATCTTGGATATTACAGATTTTCAGAAGATTTGGATTTTACTTACATTAATCAGAACAAGTTTAAAGGGTTAAGCAAGAAAAAAGCAAGACAAAAAATATCTCAGGAACTTGATAGAATAGTTAAATCGTTAGAACTTTTTTGTGAAAAAAATGGTTTTGATTTCAAACCGAATAAAGCAAATAAAAGATACTTTGAATTCGGAGCGGGGAATACCTTAACCACAATTAAACTTTTTTACAAATCCATTGAAACCGGCTTTGAACAATTCATCAAACTCCAGTTCAATTTTGTTGAAATGCTATGTTTTCCAATATTGGAATTAGATGCAAAAACGATTGTTAATGTTCAAGAATATCCAGAGATGAAAGTTCTTTTTCCAGAGGAGGATTTAAGGTTTGTGAGACCAGTTAGTTTAACATCTTATAATCTCAAGGAAATACTTGTTGAGAAGGTTAGAGCCATTCTAACAAGAGAAGTGGTGAAATCAAGAGATTTTTTAGATGTTTATATGATAAAAAATGTAAAAGGATTGAGTTTCTATGAATTGAAAAAAGATATCATTGAAAAAACCAAATTTGTACTCCGATACCAAAAGTATTTGAGAAATCTTAAATCACATATAGAACATAAAATAGAATATAACATTGGAGATGAACGAAATTTGCTTTTAGATAAGTCTCTGCCTAATTTTGATGTTTTTATCAAGGAGTTCAGAGAATTTATAGACAGGATAATTTTAGAAATATTAACCTGAATGCTTCTATATACTAATTTAAAATGTAAAAGAAGAAAAATTTTATTCTTTCTTTGATCTTCTGTAGGCGATTATTGAAATCACTACGATTACTGCGAGCAATACTAAAGATATCCAAAGCCAAGCAAGAGAACTCTTTTCTTCTTCCTCAGCAGGAGGTGTTGGCTCTACTGGCTCAGGCTCGTCTTCATCCTCCTCTTCTTCCTCTTCAGGAAGTACAGGTTCTGGTTCTATTTCGTCCTCTTCAATTTCTTCTAGTTTAGAGAGTGCAATGCTCTCATTAAGCTTTTCCTCTACCTCATTTGTCTTTGATTCAACTGCAAACTCAACATTATCAGTATTTGAAAACATCAATACTGGATCATTAACTAAAACTTCAAAGTTGCCTTCTATCTCATCTGCTGTTTCTGCTACACTCTTTGGAACCTCTACTACATAATCTCCTAGCTCAACGTCATAAGAGATCTCAATAATACTTGATGATGTTCCGTCTTCAGTTATGAACGTTATTACATTAACATTTCTTTTGATATTGCTTACCTCTTTTAATTCCTTCTCTCCAATCTTTTCCTTAACCTGTTCTCTTACCTCTTCTGATAATTCTTTTGGAGTTACCTCTTCTTCAATAAGATTGGTCATAACTGCCTCAACATTATCCAAGCCTAATTTATTAATCTGTTCATTGAATTCAGATGTGTCTGTGAAAACCTTGCTTTCTTTTGCTCCTTCAATAACTCCTTTCATCTGATCACAGACATTAATAACATTCTTTTTAATGTGCAATAGGAGACCTTCTGTTAATTCATCTAACCTCTTTTCATACTCGGTTTCCTCTCTTGGTTTAACAGGAGTATGACCTGATCCTCCTGAGTCTTCTTCTGGAGAAACGGTAAAGCTTCCTTGATTCTCTAATAATGTTGCATAAGTAAACCCTTCACCAATCTTGGCTTTGGCTTCCAATGAGACAGAATAAGTTGTTTCTTCATCAACCTCCGGAGTAGTCCAGGTTATTTTGAAGACTATCTCAGCAGAATCTGTTAACGAAGTAGAATAAGTATCGTATCCATATCCAGTTTTATATCCATAACCATATCCATAGCCCAAAGATGTTCCTATTGTAGTGTATCCTGATCCGTCATAACCATAACCATAGCCATAGAGAGCAGTTTTTGTGTCATGATATATGAAGTTTTGACTCATAGGAGTAATCTCAAAGTCTTGGCAACCTTCTAATCCATCCCCATTTATATCAAAAACACAACTATATTCTTCTTTGTTGTGTTCATCTTTTATTGTAATAGTAAAATTAAGATCTTCAGGAACAATATCCCGAGAATGTAAATCTACTTTGGCAGTAATCTCAACTTCCTGCTGTTCTGTAACTTTATCATCCTTTATATCTACGCCAAGAGTAATAGCCCTAACAGGACCAGAAAAAATAAGCATGAGTACTACTGCAACGCTTATAATTGAGCTAAATGCCTTAGTTTTCTTACTCTGATATCTCTTTCTGATTGCCATGATTATGCTCCTCTCATAAGATTTATCTATTACTAATATTTAAAAGTTTCTAAATCTGAACCGAAATTCATGCACAGACTTGACTCTGAGATCTCTCTGGCTTTTAAATACTTTGACACACAAACTAGGTTAATAGAATATAAGGCATCATTGTATAACAAAGATTGCCTCGAGATTTTGGAAAATGCCAGTATATGAATGGCAGTCTGCTCTAAATATCTTTTAAATATATGTCATTCAGTAAATAAAGATTTTTAAGTGAATGTCATTATTTTTGCTCATATGAAGGTTCTTGTTACTGGTGCAGCAGGATTTATCGGTTTTCATCTTTCTAAGAGATTATTGGAAATGGACAAAGAGGTTATTGGGGTGGATAACCTAAACAATTATTATAATCCTGTTCTAAAGAGGGAAAGACTGGATATTCTTAATGGATATAAGAATTTTCACTTTCTCAAGCAGGATATTGCTGACTTTGAATCGCTTTATTCATCGTTAAAAGATAATCAATTCAATCTTATTGTGCATCTGGCTGCCCAAGCCGGAGTAAGGTATTCTTTAACAAATCCAATGGAGTATGCTAAAAGCAATTGTATGGGCACTGTTTCTGTCTTTGAACTTGCCAAATGCCTTAATGTTCCAAAAGTAGTGTATGCCTCATCTTCTTCTGTATATGGCAATAAAAAGAAGGTTCCTTTATCTGAAAAGGATAGAGTTGATCGTCCTGTATCTCTTTATGCAGCAACCAAGAAATTCTCAGAGTTAGCAGCTTATACATATCACCATATATATGGCATAGAGATGATAGGACTTAGATTCTTTACAGTATATGGCGAATATGGTAGGCCGGATATGGCTTATTTTAAGTTTGCAAATAGTATAATGAAAGACGAACCAATTGATGTATATAACTACGGAGACTTAAAACGTGATTTCACATATATTGATGATATCATAGATGGAATTCTTTCGGCTATTGATCATTCTTTTGAATACGAGATATTTAATCTTGGCAACTCAAATCCAGTAAAGTTAATGGATTTCATTTCAATATTAGAAGAACATCTGGGCAGGAAAGCCAAAAAGAATTTTAAGGAGATGCAACCCGGTGATGTATATTGTACATATGCAGATATTAGCAAAGCTAAAAGATTATTAGGGTATGACCCGAAAACTTCTGTTTATGAAGGATTGAAAAGGTTTGCAGAATGGTTCAAAAACGAAAAGAATTCTTTAGTATGATATGGATATGGCTTATTCTTATTTATGCTGCCGTCCTGAGATTTTCTTTTCTGGACTCTCAGCCCTTATGGATTGATGAACAGATTTCTGCTTCTGTTATGCAATCCATTCTTTCTTCAGGAAAGCCGGTTCTGCCTTCTGGAATCTTCTATGATCGCGCTTTGATTTTTCATTATGCATCTGCTCTTTTTTCCTTGCCTTTTTCTTTTCTTTATCTATATGCATTTCGAATTTTTAGTGTTGTCATAGGGATTGCTTTCGTCTATTTAATTTTCCTAATTGGCAGGGAGATTTCAAACAAATACCTCCCATGGATAATGGCCCTGCTTTCTTGTTTCTTTTCAGTCTTTATCTTATATTCACAGCAATCTCGTTTCTATATCTTCCTTATGTTTATGATTGCATTGGAAATTTTGTTTGTGCTTCGCAAAAAGAGGATTCCTGCAACTATTGCCTTTATCATTGCATTGGAAACGCATCCCCAAGCTTTATTCTTTGTAATACCCTTGTTTTTCTCATGGCTTGAATGGCTATCCGAAAGACGGCTAAGGTATAAGAGACTTATTATCTCTCTGCTTGTTATTGCAATCTTGGTGATTGCTTCAATAAGCCTTGCTTCTATTATTGATTCCCTGACTTTTGATTATTTCTGGATCCATCTCTTGTGGGCATTCAACTTCCTGATGGATAATATGCGCTATTCTTTATATTTCGCATTAGCAGGGATAGTATTTATATTCTTTAAGGATAGAAGGTTGTTTCTCTATCTTTATCTCCCTTCTCTAGTTAGTTTTTTCGGGGTTTTGTTGCTTGATAGATTTGAGACAAGGTATCTCTTTATCTTCTTCTTTCCATTGCTTCTATCTTTCGGCTATCTCTTTGACTGGCTAGCAAGGAAACTTGATGCCCGGATAATCTTGGTAGGCCTAGGACTTTTTGTATTCTTGTCCTCAAATGTTTTCGATCCTCTTGTTGCTCCCTATACGTTGTATCCAAAGCCAGTGTACAACCTGGACAGGACAATGCCCAAGATGGATTATGAGAAGTTTTTCTCGGAGATGGAGTTAAAGAATATTACCTTGGTTTCTGGATGGGCTCTTGGCCCTTATCTATATAATCATGAACCTGACTATTCAATTCCTTTCTCAATGACAGGCCATGCCTCTGATTCTACATTTCAGAATGGAAGTGAGAGATATATTGGTGTTCCTGCTTTTCCTCAGGAATTTGATGGAGAATATTATCTCTTGCTGGACAGATATGCTATGTCAAAGCTCCGCCAAAATCCTGTTGAAGAGAATTGTTCGTTAGAGTATGATTCCTCAGGGCTTATGCTTTTTTACTGCTCCTGATACTTTTTATTCTGTACCTTGGTTGTAACTTTGATGTATTATGATATGTTCTTATAAGAATGTCCAATATGATGCCTGAAGAGAAGAGTATTATGCCTGTTATTATCAAGAAGAAACCAACCACGAAGAAACCTGAATTAGTGAGATCTACGCTATGAAATATCTTGCTCCACAAAGAATAGCCTAATGCCAGTACTCCTAATAAAAAGCTTCCCAGGCCTAAAGCTCCAAAGAGATGCAGAGGTCTTTGAAGATACTTTTCTATAAACCAGATGTATATGAGATCAATAAATCCTTTTATGGATTTTTTCCAGTTGTATTTGCTCCTGCCAGATGTTCTAGCCCTGTGATTGACCTTTATCTCTGCTATCCTTGCTCCCCTTATCTTTAACAATGCTACTATATATCTGTGCATCTCTCCCCAAAGCTCAAGGTTTTCAACAAACTCCCTTCTATAAACCCTTAAGGTGCATCCAGAGTCATGTACCCCGTCTTTAATGAGTTTATTCCTCAATATCCTAGCAGACCTGCTTATGAACCTCATCCATAAAGGATCCTTTCTCTTATATCGCCAACCTGCAACAACATCATAGCCTTGATTTAGCTTGTTTAATAATCTCGGGATATCTTTGGGGTCGTTTTGCAAATCCCCGTCCATGGTTATGATTATATTCCCCTTAGCATACCTGAAGCCAGCATCCAAGGCAACTGATTGACCATAATTCTTCTGCAGTTCTATTAATGTAGCGTCTGTCTTGAGTATTTCTTCCTTTGTCCTGTCTTTAGAGCCATCATCTACGAAGATTATCTCATATTTCCCTTTTAAAGAATCCATAACCTCTTTAATCTGCTCATACAAAGGCCTTATGTTTCTTTCCTCGTCAAAGACAGGGATTATAACTGAATACTTCATGCATCTCCCGCACTAAACGAATTATTTAAATATTTCCACTTTTGAATATCGCTAATGAGAATCTTAATGCTCAATTATGAGTTCCCGCCCCTTGGAGGGGGTGCCAGTCCTGTATCTTATGAGATTGCTAAGGGATATGTTAGATTAGGTCATAGAGTAACGGTAGTAACAATGGGCTATAGAGGTTTGCCTAAACACGAGGTTAAGGATGGAATTGAGATTTACAGGGTTCCTTGTTTAAGAAGTAAGAAAGAGATATGCCATCCTTGGGAACAATTAACCTATAACATATCTGCTAAACGATTCTTAAGGAAGCATCTGAAGCACAATCATTATGACATCAACCACACACATTTTATAATTCCTACAGGAATAGTATCTTTATGGGTCAAGAAAAAGTTTGGAATCCCTTATATTATTACGAGCCATGGCAGTGATGTGCCCGGATATAATAAAGATAGGTTTAAATTCTTACACAAGTTCACAAAACCTATTTTAAATGTAGTTTGTAGAGATGCATTGATAGTTACTGTTCCATCCAATTCCTTAAGAAATTTAATTCTGAAAAATATTAATCCTGATTTAAAGAAGAAAACAATTGTTCTTCCAAATGGCTCTTCAGATTTTTATATGAAGGGAATAAAAAAAGAGAACATTATTGTTTCAAGTGGAAGGATGCATGTGGGTAAGGGTTTTCAATATATTATAAGAGCATTTAATGAATTAAATCCAGAAAGTTGGAAGTTGTTTCTCTTGGGAGACGGTCCTTATAAAAAAGAGTTAGTTAAGAACGCAAAAGGCAACCCCAACATAATTTTTACCGGATGGATAAATAATAATACAAAAAGGTATAGGAGTATTCTTAATAAAGCAAAAATCTTTGTATTGTTGTCCGAGTTTGAAAGTCAAGGGATTGTTTATTTGGAAGCAATGAGTGCTGGATGTGCTATTCTGGCGTCAAACATTTCTGCATGTAAAGAAACAGTAAGCCCTAATGTTGGCTATTTAGTTAATAGAAAAAACATCGCAGAGATTAAGAAGAAATTAAAAGAGTTGATGTATGATGATGTTAGATTAAATCAAATGATGAGCAAAGCAAGAAAAAGATATGAAGATAACTACAAATGGGATAAAATCATTAAAAAGTATGAGGCTTTATTAAGATGAAAATTTGTTTCATTGATCAAAAGTCTTATCCTTTATTTAATCCATCTGTGAAAAGTATCTTTGAATGATCTAATGTTCAGCTAAGGCTTATAGCAAGATAAATAGTTAAGATTAACAAACAGAATTATGATATTAAAAGGTTTGAAATAGATAAGATTGCTAAGGCTTATATTGAGGTGTTGGAATGAAAAAATATCTTGAATATCCATTAAACGAAGGCATACAGAAGGAATTAGAAAAGTATTATGAAAACACAAAGTTAAAACAACATTCTGGTCAAGATAAAAAATCTAACCTGTTCTCCAGAAACATATGTCTGAAATACCTTTTCAAACCCATAGAACATAGCTTCCCATACTGCCTTCTAATTGCTCCTTTCATTGAATGGCACTTTTAGAAATTATCTATTTAAATTTTCCTAAAGCTCGGTCCTTCTCAGAGACAATTGGATTATCTACCATCCAATCTATTCCAAGCTTAGAATCATTCCAAACAATGCCTCCCTCACTTTCTTTATTGTAGAAATTGTCTGTTTTATATAGGACTATGGCTTCATCGGAAAGCACTGAAAAACCATGTGCAAAACCTCTGGGTATGAACAATTGCTTAAAATTATCCTCAGATAATATCTCCGAGACATATTTGCCATATGTTGGAGAATCTTTCCTTATGTCTACAGCGACATCTAGAATCTTTCCCCTTAAGGCTCTAACAAGCTTTGCCTGTTCATAAGGCGGTCTTTGGTAATGTAGCCCTCTAATTACATTCTTTACAGAATAAGATTGGTTATCCTGCACAAAATCAGGCAACTCTGGAAGCTTGCTTTTATTATAACTTTCAAAGAAATAACCTCGTTCATCTCTATAAACGTCAGGGATTATGACCAACACATCATTTATTGATTTTCTTTCAATTTTCATTTTTTTCCTCCTTTATCTTTTTCCAGGTACTTGCATTATACAAACTCTCAAATGTTCCAGCATCGCTCCAAAAGCCTTTTACATAACTAAAGTCCATTCTACCGTCTCTGATATACTTATTATTTACATCTGTAATTTCCAATTCTCCTCTATGAGAAGGCTTAAGCGTGGAAATATAATCATAAACCTTGTTATCATAAAGATAAAGACCTGTTACTGCAAGGTTGGTTTTTGGTTTTGCAGGCTTTTCTTCTATTGAAACTATTTTTCCATTTTTAATCTCGGCAACACCAAACCTTTTGGGGGTTGAGACCTCTTTCAGGAATATTCTTGCTCCCCCTTTAAAATCGCTAATATCGAAGGAATCCTCATAGATATTATCTCCCAAGATTACTGCAATATTTTCTCTATCCGAAAAATCCTCTGTAAGGGATAATGCCTGGGCAATTCCTCCTGCTTCTTCCTGTATTGTATAATTGAGGGTTACTCCAAAGTTCTTGCCAGATCCAAGCAGTTCTAAGAAGTCTCCAGCATGTCCCCTTCCAGAAACAATCATGATCTCTTTTATTCCCATACTTATCAGTGTATGTAATGGATAGTATATCATTGGTTCATCATATATTGGCAAAAGGTGTTTATTTGTAACCTTTGTTAGAGGATACAACCTAGACCCTGTTCCTCCTGCTAAAATTATTCCCTTCATTTTTACCTCCCAAGAAAATCATCTACTGCTTCTTTCCAATCCCTCAAATTACTTGTTCTGTTATTATTCAGGGCTGAATAGGCAGGCCTCTTCGCTTTTGTCTTGAATTCATAACTGTCACATGGCACGACATTAACTTCTTTGTCTTTTAAGATATATTTTGCAAACTCATACCATGATGTAAGTCCTGAATTAGTAATATGAAAAATACCTTTCTCATCATATAGCTCCTTGGTTTTAATTGCCAGATCCTTCGTATATGTTGGATGGCCTACTTGATCTCTCACAACTTTGATTGTTTTCATCTTATTAGCTAAATCCAACATAGTTGTAACGAAATTCCTTCCATGTTCCCCAAATAGCCAAGAGGTTCTAATAATAATATAATCCTCAAGTATTTCTTTGATGTAATCTTCTCCAATGGATTTAGACAGCCCATAGGTATTTAGGGGATTTTTCTCGTCATCTTCATCATAACCTTCTTCTTTGCTACCATCAAAAACATAATCAGTGCTATAATGAATTAGTTTGCAACTGTTCTTAGCGCAAAAATCTGCAAGGTTCTTTACCCCTACATAATTTACTCTAAAGCATTTTTCTTTTTCGTCTTCAGCATCATCTACCTTGGTATAGGCACTGGCATTAACTATGAGCTGAGGATTATATCTCTCAAGTTTAGACACATCTTCATATTTTGTCACATCTATCTCTGAATGACCAAACATATAATCAAAATCAAAGATCCTTTTTAATTGATAAGCCAGCATCCCGTTTGCGCCAATAAGTATTTTCATTTGTTATCCCCTTGATGTTTCTTCTTATAGTATTCAATAGTTTCTTTTAATCCTGTTTCAAAGTCATATTCTGGTTCAAAGCCCAAAGACCTTAGCTTTGAATCATTAATCGCATATCTTAAATCATGGCCAGGCCTATCTTTTATAAACTCAATCCTGTTCTGCGATACTTTCATCAGTCTGACAATCATCCGTGCAATCTCTATGTTGCTTTTCTCGTTTCTTCCAGATATACAATATGTTTCTCCAATTTTGCCTTTATGAAGTATCAAATCAATTGCTCTACAATGGTCCTGAACATGAATCCAATCCCGTATATTCTCTCCTTTACCATATATTAAGATATTCTCGCCTTTAAGAATATTAGTTATAGATTTTGGAATCAGTTTCTCCTCGTGCTGCAAAGGTCCATAGTTGTTTCCGCAGTTGCTTATGGTTGCTTTTATTCCAAATGTGTTGATGTAAGACCTAACTAAATGATCACTTGCAGCCTTTGAGGCGGAATAAGGAGATTTAGGGTCATAACAAGATGTCTCATCAAAAGGCTTATCGAAAAAGCCAAGAGAACCGAAGACCTCATCAGTAGAAATGTGATGGAACCTAAGGTTATGCCTTTTGACGATATTGAGAATACTCATTGTTCCCAGCACATTGGTTTCCACAAAAACATTTGGGTTTTTGATAGAATTGTCTACATGACTTTCCGCTGCAAAATGTATTATTGTGCCAATCTTGTTCTTGTTTACAACATAATCCAGAAACTCAAAGTTATTAATATCTCCTTTGATGAAATGATACTCTTTTTTTCCTTCAAACTCTTTAAGATTGTCTGGATTTGCTGCGTATGTTACTTTATCATAATTAAAAATCTCTACATCTTTATATTTCCTAAACATATATTTTATAAAGTTTGATCCGATAAAACCAAGTCCCCCAGTAACCAAAATTTTTTCCATTTTTTAAGAACGGATAACAAATTATTTAAATATCTTGTTATTACTTGAGTAATATATGGGTATTACTAACAAAGAAAGGATATCTTTGACTATTGATAAGAATCTCCTGAAACAGATTGATAATTCAAAAAAGGATTTTTCTAGATCTGGCTTTGTAGAGAAAATATTGAAAGAGAGATTTTCGGATAAGAAAGTAGCTGTTATTCTTGCAGGGGGACCGCCCGAAGCATTATACACAAAGGACAAACTGTTAAAGCCATTATACCCTGTAAAGAAAAACAAGACATTGATTGAATTTCAAATAGAAAAGCTAAAAGAAGCAGGTTTTAATGAAATACTTTTCATATCTAAGAAGGAAATCATAGCTGAAATCTTCAAAAAAATAGGTGAAAAAGACCTTAAGTATATTGAAGAAAAAGATAGTCTGGGAACGGCTCAGACCCTTTCTCTGGCAAGAAATGAAATTGAAAGCGATTTTCTTTTTCTGCCTTGCGATCATTATTTTGAATTTGACATTAAAAAGTTGGAGAATGTGCACAAAAATAGTAATGCTACCACTACTTTAGCAGTTTATTATGGCAAAAAACATGAATGGCATAAATCTTCTTTGATAGAAATTGAAGGAAATAAGATAATCAATTATGATGAAACTGCAAAATCCGATTCTAATCTGACATCGGTTTTTATAGGTTTCTCCAAGCCAAAAATCTTTGAATATATTCCTTCCTCAAAAGTAGAATATAGCCTTCAGAAAGATGTTTTTCCTGTGTTAGCTAAGGAAAGAGAGCTGAATGCTTTCCTGTTTAATTCCGATTGGCTCAATTTAGAGTAGAATCTGATTTGTCCGAAAAATAGTAAAAGGCATATTAGTTTACATCCTAGCAACAAAAATGGAGAATCAAAAATCTTTCCATAATAGGAGCAAAACCAAATTACTAAGTTAATTATCATTAGGATGATTTATTATTCCGGGCATACCAGATAAGAACGATAAAGATTTAAACATTGAAATTTGGTTGGTTTTACTAAAGAGAGAATGATTTATTTAATTGAAAATAAGGAACACAGAAACATCCAATCTTCTTTGGAATATTTTTTAAAATTTAATATTCCAAAAAATGCAAAAATTCTCGATGTCGGATGCAATTGTGGGAGTTTAATTTATAATATTTATAGAAAAGGTTACAAAAATGTTCAAGGAATAGATATAAACAAAGAAGCGATAAAAATAGGAAAAAGAGAATATAAGCTTCTAGAAAAAAAATTAAAAATATATGATGGTTACAAAATTCCTTTCAAAAATGAATCTTTTGATGTTGTTTTAATGTTTGATGTTATTGAACATATACCAAGTGTTGAGAGATTTATTAAAGAAGAAGTTTACAGAATTCTCAGGAAGGGAGGGCTTTTTATTTTTCAGACACCGAACAAGCCAATGAATATTATATTCGTTTATATTGATAATAATTTCAATCCTTTTGTAAAGTGGTGGGAAGAACATTGTTCTTTACAAACTTATTGGAGTTTAAAAAAATTATTAATGAAATCCGGTTTTAAAGAGATTAAAATAGAAAAATATAACATTTTAACAGATTACAACAAAGAGAAAGTTAAAAAGGTAGCAGGAAGAGTTGGATTGGTTCTGCTTAATATTTCTTCTAAGCTTCCTATAAGGCTTTCTACGAATTTATGGGGCTTTGCAAAAAAATGAAAAAAGCAGCAATAATTATAGTTAATTGGAATGGAAAGAAATTTCTTAAAGATTGTCTTAATGCGGTTTATAAACAAACTTACGAGAATTTTGAAGTTTATTTTGTAGATAATGGCTCTATTGATGGAAGTGCTGATTATGTCAAAAAGAATTTTCCAAAAGCAAAGGTCATTAAATTAAGCAAAAATACTGGATTTGCTAAGGGAAATAATGAAGGTATCAAAGAAGCATTTAAGGATAAAAAAGTTGAATATATCGTTTGCCTTAATAATGATACAATTGTTGATAAAAATTGGTTAAAAGAATTAGTAAAAACTGCAGAAAAAGATGAAAAAATTGGTATGGTTTCAAGCAAAGCTTATTTTAAAGATGGGAAAACAATACAAAATGCAGGGTTGATTTATTCTCCATCACTTCACATTAATAAGAAGGGAGGAATTTCTTTAGGTTACGGGATGACCGATAAAGAAATGCCTGAACTCTCTAATGAAATTGAGATATTCTGCCCAGGCGGAGTTGCACCATTATATAAAAGGAAAGTCTTAGAATTTTTATATAAAAGGGATAAAGAGATATTTGATGAAGATTTTTTTGCTTATGCAGAGGATTTAGATTTGGGATTTAGGATTAGAAAAATCGGCTATATCTCTTTTTTGTCACCAAAAGCAAAGCTTATTCATTTACATTCTAAAACAGGTGGAGTTGCTTCTCCTTTTAAAGCATATTATTCTGAGAGAAATACCATACTTACTGCAATAAAAAATTTACCTCTCTTTGATTTATTCTTATTTCCCTTTAGAAATTTTTTTGTGAAGGTTTCTTATTTGAAAAAAGAAAATAGTTCTGTTAAAAAATTAAGAGAGGATAAAAGTCTTAGTGGTATTTTTTGGATTTTGATAAAAGCACACTTTTCAGCACTATTTTTAACACCAAAAATGCTAATTAAAAGATGGAGGATTCAATATAATAGAAACTTTAGAATTGAATAAACTTAGTGACTGTATAACTGAGATGATACAAAATGAATAAATATTTTAAGTTTGCAATCTCTCTCTTTGCAACCGGAATAATCGTTTACCTTCTATTTAGAAAAATAGATATTTCAACTTTAGTGAAATTATCAAGAGAGGGATTTGTTGCTTTAGGATTTTCAACTTTTCTTTTTTTTTTGATTAAAATGGTAAATACTTTTAGGTATTCGAAATTGTACAATCTGAAAGCAGGGATAAAACTTTTTTCACTGTTATCTTATTCCAATCTAATGTTAAATATTTTTCCATTCCGGACAGGAGAAATTTCATATATTCGTGGATTTAAAAAATACTTCAATATCAGATACTCTGAAGGACTAAACAAATTAGTTCTCTTGAGATTTATAGATTATCTTGTAATTTATATTATTTTCTTAATTTCTTCTATTTGCGTTTATAATAATGTTGAAGAAAGAATTTTAGAATTGGTCTCTCTTTTTTTTGTGATTTCTTTAGTGTTCTTTTTTGGGTTCATTTATTTTATCACTTCTAAAAAAGTTTCATTTAATTTTAAGAGTAAAAAAATAAATAACATATTAAAAACAATAAGAATTGGGATCAAAGATATCAGAAAAATACCTATGAATGTTGGATATGTGATAGTCTCTCTGTCTTTTTTATATTGGATCCTTAGATTAATCTCGGGGTATGTTGTCTTAAGATTTTTAGGACTAAATATTCCTTTTTCTTATCTAACTTTTGTGTCTCTTCTTCTCTTATTAATTGGGATTCTACCAATTAGATCCTTTCTTGGATTTGGGATATTTGAAGGAGGATGGGCATATTTTTTAATTCCTTTAGGTTATCAATACGATCTAATTCTGCCTTTAGTTTTACAATATCATTTAATATTATTAATACCTTCAATAATTTTCGGAGCTTTTGGATTTTTTATTCTGAGAATTATATCTAAATTATCTGATAAACCTTAACCCTCCCAAATTTTTTTTCAATCTTGTAGTTCTCCTCTAAAAATTCCTTCCACTTGTTTTCTTCAAATATCCTTAAAGTAGATCTCCATGCTCCAAATATTATTTTTGGTTTGTCTTCATTTAATTTATCTAATATCTCTGATTTTGTTAAAGAAATGTCGTAGTTCTTATACTTTTTATTCAAACCTTCATAAAAATATATATCTTTTTCCTCTCGCAAATGAAAAGGGGAGTGAAATGATATTACATTTTTATTGTCCAACGAGGCTAAAATTGCAGTATCTAAGGAAAAGACTGATTCATTGTCAAAATTTTTTTTGAGATACTTTTCCACTTCATCAAACTCCTCGATAGTATAAAAAGTGTAATCAGTTGGAAGGTTAATATTAATGTAAAAAGAAAAAGAAACACTTAAAAACAAAATGAAAGAAAATAACCTTTTGCTTTTAAAATTAGTAAAATAAATTAAAATGAGTATTAAAGGGAAGAATATTAAAATTGTTTGAAAACGGGTTGGCATTAGATAACCTCCTAAAGTAGATACAATAAGCCAAAAATCAAAAACAAGAATTAATCCCGATTTTTTAGAGTCTTTATACATTCGATCTTTCTTTGAATAGATGCCATAATATATTAAGAAAATAGTATGAATAATTACTAAAGAACAAGCAAGATAGTGGTAAAAAGAAGGAACGAAGGTGAAAAAACCTCGACTCCCAAAGCCAAAAATTAAGACGGATATATTAATTGTTGCATAAACCATAGAAAGTATCTTTCTGTATTTTGTTAAAACATATAAATTTAAAAATTGCATTGAAAAAAGTATAACTGGAAAACTTAAAATAATCCCTCCATAAAAAGAAGAAAAAAAAATTTCTGGTTCTGTTTTTAGTTCATAAATGAAAGTTAATAAAATAAGAATATTTGTTAGAATAATTAATCTTTCTTTTTCGAATATTTTTTTTGGAGTTATTTTTGATAAAATAAGACATATACTTAAAAATATTAGAGACAATATTCCTAAATTAATAAAAACGTCATTTAATACAATCTTATAAATATGAAAAAAATCTGTTTTAATGGAATAATAAATCCAATATGTTAGGATTGGAATTAGAAGTGATATAAAAAACATTAAACTTTCATTGAATGTTTTTTTCCACTTTTCTTTATTTTTAAAAATGATCATTAAAGGAATGATTACCAAAAATATTTCTTGTCCTTTGTAGCAGAGTATTGCTAAACCTGTTAAAAAACCTATTAAAAAGATAAAAAGCGAAGAATTTTCTTTCAAATAATTTTTATATGCTAAATATAAAATTAAAACTGAAAATAGATTTCCTAATTGATAGAAGATCCCTTGAAAAAGGTCCAATGTAGCATTAAAAGAAAGACTAACAACAGAAATTAATAAAATTGTTATGTTTATCTTTTTATGATTAGAAATTTCTTTTAAGAAAAGGTACCATAAGATAAAAATTAATACGTGGATTAAAAAAACAAACCATCTTAAGTTTATTATGCTAATCTCAAATATTTTAAACCAAGGAATTAAAAAAAGTAAGCTCCCACTCTCCCTAGACCAAAAATCTAGAAAGAGTGTTTTTCCCTCAAAAAGTAGTTTAGTAGTATATAAAAAATTTCCTTCGTCTGTTCCAATTCCAGTATGGTAAATTTTGTAAATTTGAATTATCATAAATAGAACAAATACCCCGAAGAGACCAAGCGAATATCCCCAGCCCTCTTTATACATCCATTTAACAAAACTATAAGGTAATCTAGCAAACCAAATAAAGGGAGCTGCTAAGGCTCTTAAAATAGAAACAAAATATCTTTTTTCTTTCCAATTTTTGGTTATGCCGTAATCAAAATTAAACCATGCAAGCTTTGGGAACTTCCTGTCAAACTCTTTTGCTCGCTTTTGCTCTGCTTTTTCTTCATCTTCTTTTTCTTCTTCAATTTCATCAATAACATCTCTGTTGTAATAAAAAACAAAAACACCCAAGAGAATTGTTATTATGCTTAATCCTGTCATCTTTGAAGAGAAGAAATCAAAGAAAGAGCCTAAACTTATCAAAACAAGCATTGCCAAGAACATGTATTTATATACATCCTCTTTGAGAAAGAGATCCTTCTTCTTATTAAAGTGTTCAAGAAGAAGCTTTATTCCTCCTAAGATACATGTAGCAATAAGAAACGCAATAACCTTAAAATCCAGCCAAAAGATATTAACAAAAGAAAAGCCCAAGAAAATTAAGAAAGCAAGATTAACGACCTTCTGAATATTTCTAAAGATACGCCATGGAACAAAAGAAGCAATAAGCAAAATAAATGCAGCAAGGAGGAAAGGCCATACCCTGTCTTCCAAGCCAACGAAAATAAAAGGACTCTTAACTAAGGCAAAAATCTCTAGTCCCAATAGAACCAAGAAAACAACAAAAAACACCGATCTATACCTTTTAAGACCCATGTTCCGATGAGTTTATATTATCTTTTTATATTTTTACTTTTAGCCCTTCATCCGTAAAACAGTCATTAAACTGTCTAAATTATGTCTCAGTTATATATAAGAAAGTTTTCGTAGAGGGAACTAAACAGCCAATTATCTCCTTCCAAAGAGGGACATAATGTTACACTCAAACGTAACATTTCTGCCCTTCTTGTTACACTTTAATGTAACATCTCCAAAAGCAGAAACTTCCACAATGGAGCAACTCTAATCTTGTATCCTTTATATTTCAAAGAATCCTCCTGATCATATGTTAGAATCATTCCTTCTTTAATTTTCAATTCACTCATGGCTTCAACCAAGCCATCCATCTCCCTTTTCTTATTCTTTTCATTCAGATCGTATGTAACCTGAACTGCTGAAGTCAGCTTCCTGTTCTTTTGAAGTATGAAATCACATTCTTTAGCATGCTTAAAGTAAAAAACATCAAAGCCTTTTCTTTTGAACTCCTGCATTGCTAATGATTCCAAAAGCTTCCCCTTGTTCTTTGTTAATGTAGTTGAGAGCATGGTATGGAATATATTATCGCTGAGATATACTTTCTTAGGATTCTGAATCCTGACTCTGCCTGAATAGGAAAATTTCTCGGTTGCAAACACAAAGAATGCCTCTTCCAAGTATTTCAGATATTGGGAAATGGTCTTCTTGCTTACTTTAATGCCCTTGCCCCTTAAACTCTTTTCAAAGGAGCTTATTGAAAAAATATCTGAGTTTATATCTATAAGATAAGACATTAAAAGCTCAATAATCTCTGTATTCTTAATCCGATGCCTTTCTACTACATCCTTATAATAAGTAGTATCAAAGTAAGAGTTAGCAAGTTCTTTCTTCTCTATCTCGCTATTTTTCTTAATAATCTCAGGATATCCACCATAAAGCATATATTCATCAAACAATCGCATCAACTTTCCCTTGTTAGCAGTATATTCTGTAGTCTTCTTATACTCAAATCCCCTATATCTTAAGAACTCTTTGAAAGAGAAATTAAGCAAAAGAATGCTTCTATACCTCCCTCTCAATTCGGTAGCTATCTCTTTTGACATCAGCTTGGAAGAAGAACCAGAGATAACAACATAGTATTTCTTTAGATTATTCAATCTTCTGACAAACCTGCTCCATTTGTCTATCTCTTGAATTTCATCAAAAAAGAGGTATTTAACATCATTATCGCTCAATTCTTTATGCGCAGTAAACATATCATCAAGCTCATCATCGCTAATTCCAGCAAGTCTATTATCCTCAAAATCAATAAAGAGAATCTCATCTTTTTCATTAGTTTCAAGCAACTGCTTTATTTTGTTGAACATGAGATATGTCTTTCCGGCCCTTCTTGGCCCCATTATGGCTAAAATGCTATCTTTATCTATCCTGAATTCTATATCTCTTTCAATCATCTCAGGCAAATCTCTCTCAAGCCATTCGCTAATTATCTTCTTAAATACTTCTCTTTTCATATTGTTGATAAGATAAAAAGAGCATATTTAAAAATGTTTCCCACAGGAAACACTTTTGGACTAAATTGTTTCCTTTAAGAAACACTTTTTCAATTTCAGAGAACATAAAGAATAGCGGGGAGTAGATTTGAACTACTGACCTTCGGGTTATGAGCCCGACGGGCACTCCTGACTGCCCCACCCCGCTATATCTTCGTGAATCTTTAAGCAATATTTAAACCTTTTTATTGCCACAAGAGTTAAATATCAATTATCTAATCTTCTGGCTATGGATAATGAAAAAAAGGCAAGAGAGAATGTGTTAAAGCCATCCGTGGATCTTGAAGGCTGGCCTGTTGTAAAGGGCTATGATTTCAGCAGGCCTTTCTCTGTGAAGCGTTTTGTAGAATCTTTATGCAATACAGGATTTCAAGCGACATCTTTGTATAAGGCTATTCAGTTATATAAAAAGATGCTCAATGATAAGGCTACAATATTCTTCGGATTTACATCAAACATGGCAAGCTGTGGCATTAGAGATATTATTACTTATCTTGTCAAAAACAAGATGGTTCATGTCTTGTCTACAACAGCAGGTGGCGTAGAAGAGGATATTATGAAATGTCATAAGCCTTTTGTTATAGGTGATTATGATGCCCCGGGCGAATATCTTAGAGGACATGGTATTAACAGGACAGGCAATCTCTTTATACCAAACGACAGATATCTCTGGTTTGAGCGTTATATGAATTCTTTGCTTGATAGACTTTATGAGAAACAAAAGAATGAAAAAAAGGTGATAAACAGCAAGGAATTCTGCAGAGAGATGGGCTATCAGTTGGAGCTTATGAGCAAGCAGGATAAAGAGCTTAAATACACCGAGAGCTTCATTTATCAAGCGTATAAAAACGATATCCCTGTGTTTGGCCTGCCCCTGACAGACGGCTCAATAGGCGACATGATATACTTCTTTAAGAAGAGGCATAAGGATTTCCAGCTTGATATTGCAGATGATATTGAGATGCTTACCGATATTGCATTAAATGCTGAAAAGACTGGCATAATTGCAATAGGTGGTTCTGTGCCTAAACATCAGGTATGCAATGCAAATCTATTTAGAGGAGGTGCTGATTACACTATCTATATAAATTTAGGAATAGAATATGAAGGCTCTAATGCAGGAGCCAACCCAGATGAAGCAGTATCCTGGGGCAAATTAGTCAAGAAGGAGAATACTGTTAAGGTTTTTGGAGAAGCGAGCATCGTGTTTCCATTGCTTGTTTTAGGTGTGATTGAAGGATGAAAATCGCAGTTGTCGGTCTTGGCTATGTTGGATTATCTCTCGCAGTTCTTCTATCGCAGAATAACGAAGTTGTAGCATTAGATATTGTTAAAGAGAAGGTTGATGATGTTAATAATAGAAAATCGCCCATCAAAGATACAGAAATAGAAGAATTTCTGAAGAAGAAACTAAATCTAAAGGCAACTATAGACAAGGAAGAAGCTTATGAGAAAGCAGATTTTGTCATTGTTGCAACCCCGACAGACTATGATCCAGAAAGAAAATATTTCAATACTGAGAGCGTTGATTCTGTTCTTAAAGATGTAGTGCAGATTAATTCAAATGCTATAATTGTTATAAAATCAACAGTCCCTGTAGGCTACACAAAAGAAGCAAGGAGAAGATTAAAAACTGAGAATATAATATTTTCTCCAGAATTCTTAAGAGAAGGGAAAGCATTATACGATAATCTTTACCCATCAAGGATCATTGTTGGGGATAAAACAAGAAAAGGGGAGCAGTTTGCCAATCTTTTAAAGGAAGCTTCTCTTAAGAGGGATGTTCCTGTTCTTCTTACAAATAGTACAGAAGCAGAAGCAATAAAACTCTTTGCCAATACATTCCTTGCAATGCGTGTTGCATTCTTCAATGAATTAGATACCTTTGCTGAAATAAGGGGCTTGGACACAAAACAGATAATAGAGGGAGTATGCTTGGATCCAAGGATAGGAAACTTTTACAATAATCCTTCTTTTGGCTATGGCGGTTATTGTCTTCCAAAGGATACAAAACAGCTCCTTGCAAACTATGAAAACATACCAAACAGCCTGATGACTGCAATTGTAGAAGCAAACGAAACAAGAAAAAATCATATTGTTAATATGGTTTTAAAGAGAAATCCAAAGATTGTTGGAATATACAGATTAGCAATGAAAAAGGATTCGGATAATTTCAGGCAGTCAGCAATAATAGACATAATAAGGCGTTTAAAAAGCTCGGCAATAAATATGATAATCTACGAACCTGTAATAACTGAGCCTATGTTTTACAACATTGAAGTTATAAACGATTTGGAAGAATTCAAGGAAAAGTCAGATTTGATTCTTGCTAACAGAATGGAGCCCGAATTAAAAGATGTTTTTGAGAAAGTTTACACAAGAGATTTATTCGAAAGAGATTAAGTTTTGATTTTGAGAAAGAGAAAATTTTTATATCACTCTTCTTTCTTCTTTTTTTGATTAGTATGCCGAGGTCGCATAGTCTGGCCATTGCGGAGGATTGCTAATCCTCTGTCCGAAAGGGCACCAGGGTTCAAATCCCTGCCTCGGCGTTATTATCACTGCTTTTTCTTTTCTTTTTCATTTTGTCTCCTATAATATAAATTGGAGTCAAAAAAAATCTGTTGAAAATATATCCTGTGATTTTTGGTAAAGTTTTAATTGGATGCTTTTTAAATTCTCTCATCCCTTTTGATAATAGACTTTTTGTGTTTTCAATCTTGTTTTTTATTAAACTACCTGGTTGAATCATTTCATTTGTTTCTACACAAAAGACACTTTTTCCGGATTTGTTTGCTATTTCAACTGCTTGTTTAAAAGAACTTTCGATAAATAGTTCTGCGTTAGTATTTTTATAAATTTTAGTTTTGAAATCAGCATAATTCCCTGCTCTTATTCTTTCTTCTTTTGAATCAAAAGGCATCATAATAAGATGATTATACTTGACATTGTGTTTTTTCAGCCATTCTTCAGTTAGACTTCTGTATTTTTCCAATCTGGAAGTCACTAACCATCCGATCTTTTTAGTTGGGATCATATATTCATCAGCATTCTGAATAAATTGTTTATATCTTTCTCCGTCGTCGTTCTCTTCTTCTAAAGGATCCCTGCACAATACCCCATCGATGTCAACACAGGAATTTTCTAATATTCCGTGGTGCATAATATTCCATTCAAAAACTCTTGGTGGATTGAGAATTTCATAATAAAAATCAACTATTCTCGTTGCTGTTGGTGCCACATAAACTGCTGCATATTTTATGTTATATTTTATGTTTAAATCTTTGATCTTTTTTTTTATAATATTTATCTGTCTACCGCTCCAAACACTATCGTCAATTATTAAAACTCTTGTTTTGTCACTATTCCATTCTATTTCTTTGCCAGTGTATCTTTTTCCAGTAGAAAATAATCTTTTTTCTATCAATCCCTCAACATCTGTTAGAGGGATATTTCTATATAATGATATTAGAGTTGCAGGAATTAAACCGCTTCGAGGTATTCCTACAACCAAATCAACCTTTGGTAAAGTCAAGAGCCATTTTTTAATATCCTTGTTAAGATCGCAGAAAGACTTATATTTCATTTTTAGTCCCTTTAATTCCTAGATTGATCCATCCGTGGTCATATCCTCTTACTTCTTTTGAATTCATTTTCTTAATATTGGTTAGATTTAAATCACGGAGTATACTTTTTAGAAATTTATACGTGAAAAGTGTTCTATGCCAGTTATAACTCTTTATCCTTCCTGTACCATCCCCATAAGAAAAAATCCGTCCATTAGCCCATAAATAAGTATTTCTCTCTTCATTGAATTTGTACCATCCGTCGTTATTTATAAACGTCTTTTTTCCTTGTTCTTCTAATATAATTTGCTTTATTATTTTTAGACCATCGGGAACCCAGATTTCTAAAGTTCCTCCTTTCTTAAGAACTCTAATCCATTCTTTTAGTACTTGTTTTGTTTTATACCAAGGGATATGCTCTAAAATATGACTTGCATAAACTATTTCAAAAGTATTATCTTTAAATGGTAATTTCTTAGATGCGTCATAAACATAATCAACATTCAATCCTCCAACAGCATCAATTGTTTCAAATCCTTTTATTCTTCCAAATCCCGGTCCGATCTCTAGTTTTCTGTTTTTTCGTTTTCTATTCTTTAACAGTCGAAAAGGATTCAAGATCTTTCCGATGATCGTGAATAAAAAGAAATAGATCTTTAAAATCCATGCTTCATTATTCTTTATAAATCTTCTTAGAAACTCAGGCAATTGATGATATCTTTTAACTAAATCTTGTTCTCCCATTTTTTCTTGCTTTTTTTTCATTCTTCTTTATACTTTTTAATTTTTTCTTTTTTGGTGTTCGAATGAAGATATATGTAAATTATCTCCTTTCGTAGCAAAGATCAGACTCAAAAGAAATTTTATCCAGTTTCCTTTAGAGGATCTTTGTTTATTTTTTTTATAAGAATTCGTTTTCCATCCTTCTTTCACAAATTATATATATCTTTTTCCAACATGAATTAAGAATGCCAAATAAAAAAAGAATCTTGGTTTTTGCAGAATATTATCTTCCGGGCATAAAGGGAGGAGGTCCTATAACAACCATAAAAAATATGGTTGATGCCCTTTCAGATTTCTTTGAATTTAGAATTGTTACGCTTGACAGGGATTTGGGAGATAAAGAGCCATATAAAGGCATAAAGAAAGGATGGAATGAAGTAGGGGATGCATCAGTTTTATATCTTGGCCCCAAAGAGATAAAAATCTCAAAATTCATAAAGATTCTTAAAGAAGAAGAATATGATGCAATATACTTTAACAGCTTCTTTTCCGTTAAATTTACATTAAAGCCTTTGATTGCCTATAAAAGGCTTAAACTTGAGAAGCAGGTGATAATAGCCCCGAGAGGGGAATTCTCTAAAGGAGCTTTGCAACTTAAATCACATATTAAAAAGCTTTATCTTATGATAGCAAGGAAACTGTTTCCTTTAAATAAAGTCATATTTCAGGCATCATCTGAATTTGAAAAGAATGATATAAAGGCAATATTCAAAGAAGCAAATGTTGTCATTGCTCCAAATATAAGAACCCAACCGATAGAGAACCTTCCTTTTGAGAATAAAACAAAGGGAATGCTTAAGATTGTATTTCTTTCAAGAATATCGCCAAAGAAGAATCTTCTTTATGCCTTGGAAGTATTAAAAGAAATTAAAGGAGAGCTTTACTTTGAAATCTATGGACCAATTGAAGATAAAGAATACTGGAATAAATGCAATGAAATAATAAAGAATCTTCCTGCGAATGTGAAAGTAAGTTATTGTGGTCAAATTAACCATGACAGAGTTATTGAAACTATGAACAATTATCATTTATTCTTCCTGCCAACCCTCGGAGAAAATTATGGACATGTTATTCATGAGGCATTATTGGCAGGCTGCCCGGTCTTAATAAGCGATCAAACCCCTTGGAAGGATCTTCAAAAAAAAGGCGTTGGCTGGGATATCCCATTAAAACAAAAAGAAGAATTCACAAAGGCAATATCCTTTATGATTCAATTATCAAATAAAGAATTCAGGGAATTATCAAAAAAGGCAAGGCAATACGGAGCAGAGGTTAGCAGGGATAAAACTGTTATTGAGGCAAATAAAAACCTCTTTAGAAAATCTTAAATAAACTTATTCTTCAGGGAAGGGAATGAACTTTAAAAATGGTCTGCTCTTATCATTGGTCATTATTGTAATGATGCCTGAGGCATTAGCACAGATAAGCTCAATAGATAGCATTAATCTTTCATTAAATGTATCTCTTTCAATTATGCCCCAAAAGAGTTCTTCAACAAGGGATGTGAATCTTAAACTTTACTACATCCCCCAGAACAACTCTTTTCAAGAGCTGAGCTTCACAAATTTTTTTCCTGAGAATGCTGAGCTAAAAGAAGATTACATTAATTATTACATAAGACGAATGGAGCCAAATGAGACTTATTTTGGCTATACGGCATCAATAACCAGAAAAAGATTCCTGCCGGAAATAAATCATGCAATTAAATATCCTGCAGAGATAACAGACGAAGAGGCACTAAATTATCTTGAATTTGATGAAACATTTAACTTTATAGAAGAGGCTAAATCAATAATTGAATCTGAAGAAGATTATTTAGAAGTAATCTTCAGGATTAGCCAGTGGGTTATTGACAATATTGAATATGAACTAACAAATGAAACAGAAAAGGTAACAAAATCAGCATCTTGGGTTTTCATGCACAGATATGGGGTCTGCGATGAATTCTCTGTTCTGCTGGCATCTATGCTAAGAAGCCTCGGTATTCCAGCAAGAGTCATCTCCGGCATAGCGTATCCATCATCAAACATCTCAGATGATGAAGAATGGGAAACGCATTCTTGGGTTGAAGTATACATACCGGATGAAGGATGGCTTCCTGTTGATCCAGTTTTCAAAGAAATATTCTGGCTTGATTCAGGCCATATATCCATTAAAGAATTCTCAGAAGATGGAGAGGCTTTTAAGTACTATTGGAAAGGAGGTTCAAATGCTTTAAGTTCTTCATCTATTGACTTCTCAATAAAAATCAATTCATTTAACATATCAAATGAACCAAACATAAGCTATTCTTTAAGCCCTGCACGGCCGTCAATGGCCCCTTCATCGTTCAATGCATTAACAATTGAAATAAAAAACAATGAAGATTCTTACATTCATCAGAATCTTGAGCTCTCACTGCCTAAAGATATTCTCCTTCTTGGAGATAAATCATTCAGCATCCTTCTAAAGCCGAATCAGTCTTTAAACAAAACTATCCTATTTAATCTTAACATTCCAAATGCTTCTTCTTCAATATACACATATACAATTAATCTTTATTCTTATGATTCTATAGTCGCATCAACAGATATAAAGGTTTCAAAATTCTTTCCAATGTATGAAGAAGAACAGTTTGAAAACCTGTCTGACTTTAAAAAAGAGCAAAATGTCCGATTAGAATGCATTCCAGAATCAGACGAAGCAATCCAGAATCATCATCTTTTGATTCGTTGTTTTGTTCATAATGAAGGGAATGAACCTCTTCAGGATTTATTATGCATAGAAGAAAGATGCCAGTTTGTTAATATCTCTTCCGGAGAATCTACCTCTTTTGACTTCTATTATATGCCTTATGTTGCAGGTGTTCAAAGAAAGGCAGCAATCCTGAAAGGCATCAATAAAAAGGAACCACTTGTTTTCACAGTTTATCCTCAACCATGGATGTCATTAACAACATCCTTTATTTCTTCAGAAGAAATTTTAGGCACCAGTTCTATTTTAGTAGAGATTTCTCCTCAAACAAATTCTCCTGCATATAATGCCTCTGTTAGCTTCTATCTAAATGGAAGGCTTCTTGAAGAATGGAAAATCAGTTCCATCTCATCAAAAATCAGCAATACGATGCAAATCAAGAATTATCTTTTTCTTGAAAAAAATAAAATAGATGTTGTATTAAGATATAGCGATTTAAAAGGAAATCCATATTCAATGAGACAAGACCTTGATGTAAAAATCACTGAAAGACCTTTCTTAAACAAATTGGGTGCATCTGTGCTTAGAGTTCTCTTCGATTTTTCACAACTAGCGTTCAATATTCAAGAATTTTACCTGTCTCTTTTTGAATAAAACCACAATTTCCTCAAGAACCTTTTTAAATTTCAATCTTCCTGTCCTTTTGTATGGTAAATCAAACAAAAAAGGAGTGGTTGCTGGGCTTTATAGCCTATCATTCTGGGAAAAAGATAAAGCATTTAGAAGAGAAGGAAGGCGTCATTGTTGGTTTTTTAGATGAGCTTAATCAGCCATTTTTCGTTTATTCCGAAGATCTAAAAAACGCTGCTCCATACCTCTCAAAGACAAAATACATAATAACCGATTATACTATGACGAATGTGAAAGAGATTGAGACATATTGGTCGCTCCTTTCTGACAATGAGCAGACTATACTTTGTTTAGCAGACTATGATAATGACAAGTATGCCTTGCTAAAGCCCCATCTTCATTCAATGATCGTCCAGAAGGATAATCTAAGAAAAAGCATCCATAGTCTGATGGCATATTAACGAAATGTATCAGGATCATCAGGGTTAAATTCTTCATCTATGTATGCAATGACGATAGCTTCCTCTGCATGATCATTCCTGAATATATGCCTCACAGAAGGCCTGACCTCTACAACAACAGGCTTCTCTGCATCAAGCAAAATCTCCTCTTTTTCCTCTTCAGATTCAAGAATCAATGAGCATTTTCCCTTGACAATAGAAAACCATTCCCACTTTCTCTTATGATAATGATTCCCCCTTTCCTTTCCCGGCTTAATTGAAAAGGAATAAACCTGTCCTTTTATCCTTCCATCTAAAAAAGAACCCTTAAAAAACTCGGCAAGCCAACCCCTTTCATCCTCCTTCTTTTCAATCTTTCTTATGTTCATTTAATTCCGCCTCAATATATTTTTTCAGCCCTTCTTTAAAATCAAACCTTGGCTTGAATCCTAAAACATCAAAAGTTTTTTCATTCTTCATTAGTATTGTACTTTCATCATCTCCTTTCTTATCAATAGCCATCTTTGGAAAATATCGCTTTAACTCATCTAAGACCTCTTTCATTGAAATGGCATTTCCCGTTGCTATATTGAAAATTCCGTTGATATCTTTGTTGATTGCAAGAAGAATCGCCTCAATTGCATCCTTAACATAGAGCAAATCCATTCTTTTTTCAGGAGAGCAGCTAAGCTCAATTCTCTCCCCTTTCTTCGCCAATTCAATGAAGGTAGCAATTGCAGAATTGTAAAAAGGCCTGCATCCCTCTCCATATATATTTGTAAATCTTAGTATTGTGCTTTTAATATGACAATAATCTATAAGCATCTCTCCGAGCTTCTTTGATATCCCATAAAGACTTTGAGGACTTGCAAAATCCTCTTCTGAATAGGCTTCTCCATCATTTGGGCTATAAACCTGAGCAGAAGAAGCAAAGATTAACCTGCATTCCTTGTTGAAGTCTCTTATGGCTCTTGCAAGGTTGAAACTTCCTTCGGCATTCACCCTTACAAAATCAAGCTCGTCCCCTCTATTAATGCCTGCAAGATGCACAATTACCTTACAATCCTTAACAAAATCTGCTAAAGAATCATAATGAAGCAAATCATATTTATCTCTATCAAATTCCTTAACATTGAATCCGCGAAGTCCCAATTCTCTTTTCAAATGACTCCCTAAAAAACCATTCCCCCCAGTTAATCCAATCAAATCAGCCATTTTTCTTTCTTCTCAATCCTGTTCATCTCTTCTCTGTTGAGGCCTCCAATCAATTCATCGTATTCATAATCATTCCCTAAGAAATGATTTCTTTTTAAAACCTCTTTAATCTCTTCAAGCGAGAGCATCTTCGTATTATTGGATGAATAATATTCAAACTCTGGCTTCTTCATATTCTTATACTTCTCTATTGCCTTCTTTATAGGAACATAAGGCATAATAACAAAGTATTTGCCGAATTCAACAGTTCTATGAATCTCATCCTGAGAGACAAGCACTTCATCAATCTTCTCACCGGGCCTTATCCCAGTTATCTTTATCTTAGTATTTTTATCACCGAGCTCCTTCGCCATAACCTTTGCCAAATCCATAACCTTTATTCCGGGCATTTGCATAACGAAGATTTCGCCGCCAATAGAAAGCTCTGCTGCCTTCAATAGCAGCCCAATTGCCTCTTCTAAAGACATAATAAACCTTGTCATCTTTTCATCTGTAACCGTAATCATATTGTTTAACGCAATCTGTTTTCTAAATAAAGGGATAACACTGCCACTTGAGCCCATTACATTTCCTGCCCTGATACAACTAAAAATAGTCTTGCCATTTCTAAGATTTGCATTCACAATAAGCCTTTCAGAGGCCGCCTTTGTTATCCCATACAGATTAATAGGAGCAACAGCCTTATCGGTTGAAACATAGACAACCTTTTCTATATTATTTTCTATTGCACAATTTACAACATTCTCAGTTCCCTTTATATTTATGTCAATGGCCTCTGTCGGGTTTTCCTCGCAGACAGTAACATGCTTTAATGCTGCCAAATGGAAAATTATATCGCTTTCCTTGCACAATAAATTCAGTCTCTCTTTATTCCTGACATCTCCGATAACAAACTCCAACTTTGGATTATTTAGCCTTCTTTTCATAGAAACCTGCCTGAGCTCTCCTCTAGAATAAATAATAATCTTCTTTGGTGAGAAATCTTTTAGGATTCTTTCAACGAGCACATTTCCCCACGAGCCTGTCCCTCCTGTAATCAATATTCTCTTCCCGTTCAAAAAGTTATTTGCCATTTTTATTCCTCAGAATTATTTTATTATTTAAACATTTGCCTTAACTTTTTTCCATATATAATGCTTTGAAGGATTAAATGCATAATCTAACCTTCCCAAAAATCTCCCCCATCCCTCTAAAATGCCTGCAATTATTACTACGCCCATATTATACCTTTTTATATTCTTCATTAATATCTTTATAATATAGAAAGAGTTCAGTGTTGAAACCTCATAGCCCTTTCTTTTTTTCAATTCAAGATGTCCGCAATATATCCTCCTCCTCTGCTTTACAAATTCTCTTGCTCCTTTTGGAGGAAAATTGAATACTATTGCATTAGGATTATATACTCCCTTATATCCCTGCCTAATAATCTTTTCTGCAATCAGCTCCTCATCTACAGAGCCCTCTTCAATATTGCTGATGACTGCTTTAATCCCTATTAATTCTCCAAACTTTGGTTTTTCTCTTGCACATTTGTCAAGCAGATCCCATTCCAAACCAGCAACAGCTCCAATGATGCCATTAGCTGTTTTAGGAATTACGCGCACACCAACAATCCCTGCATTCGGCTCTTCCAAAGATTTCATAACCTCTTCCAAGCAGTGTTCATCTAAAATAATGTCGGCACTGGATATTACTAATTTATCCGATTTTGCAGTCTTAAGGAATTTGTTTATCTCGGCTAACTTGCCAAGCCTTTCCCTGCTTATAACTGCTTTTATCCTCTCATCTATCTTCTCATACTCTTTTATAATCCTGTTTGTCATATCAGTGCTTCCATCTGAGAAAACAAGGATTTCGTCAATTTCGTTAATGATGCTCTGCCTAAGAATAGAATCTAAGTTCTTCTTTATTATCGCTTCTTCATTATAGGCAAAAACCCCAACAGAGATGGCCATGTCTGAAGAATCTTTCTCGTTCTTTATAAGCTTTTTTTCAATCTCCAAATCATAACTTTTTTAAAGGAGCATAGATTTCCCAACAGAAAGGTGTTAATATGACTCAAAGGATTCATAAATCTAATTCATTGAGGACTGTTTATAAGAAAGTGCCCGGCGGAGCTTTAAAGACCCATTACGAAGCCAGAAATCCATCAAAGGCACATTGCGCAATATGTGGCAAACCTTTGCCCGGCGTTGAGTCCAAAAGGTCTGCGAAATTAAAAAAGCTTTCAAAGACTGAAAAGAGACCATCAAGGCCATATGGAGGAATGCTCTGCTCGTATTGTTCAAGAAAGAAAATCATAGAGGTTGCAAGAAAAAATCTTTAGTTATGCTTGGTGATATTTATGTTTGAGATTGGAAGAATATGCCTTAAAATTGCAGGAAGGGATGCAGGAAAATATGGTGTCGTTATAAAGCAAGAAGAATCTCAATATGTCCTGATAGATGGCTATACTAGAAGGAGAAAGGTAAATGTAAAGCATCTCGAGCCAACCTCAAAACTAGTAGAGATTAAGGAGAATGCCTCAACAGAAGAAGTGAAAAAGGCATTGGAAAAGGCTGGTTTTAAGGAAAAATTGATTCGTAAGCCAATAAAAAAGAAGGAAGAAGAGCAAAAAAAGCCGCAAAAGAAAAGCACAAGCTCAAAACCATCAAAGCAAACAAAGAGCAAGGAAGAGAAAAAACAATAATTTTTTAACAGAAAGATTGTTTCTACTTCTTGATGAAAACAAAAATCCTAGTCCCTTTAGTAGTGATTGTATTAATCTTTATCCTAATATTCTCAATTGCCCCATCTCCATTTAACTCTTATTCAATCCCTCTTCTTGCTGTATCCGAGACAGGTGCAGGGTTGAAAGGCAGCGTTGCTGAGCTTCAACTTCAAATTTTGTCGGGCAGTGGCAGGGTTTTCATAGATTCCTTCCCTTTCAATGAGATGGATCTTCAGGTGTCAACAAGATATGCAAAGGACCTTGCATGCAAATTTTCAGATATAGATTGTTCAAGATTGGATTTCTTCCATACGATAAGAGCTAATGCCTCAATAATCGGAGGGCCGAGTGCAGGAGCAAGCATCGCATTTCTTACTATTGCAGCTTTAGAAGGACTTGAATATGATTCAAGCATAGCTTTGACTGGTACAATAAATGCAGGCTATATCGTAGGACCTGTTGGAGGATTAAAGGAGAAGATAGATGCAGCAGCTAATGCAGGAATTAAAAAGGTCTTAATCCCTTTAGGAGAAGGAAGCCAGCTTGTTGAATCTTCTGAATTAAACATTGTTGAATATGGAAAAAGCAAAGGGGTAGAGGTTAAAGAGGTTTTTGACCTATACGATGTAGTATATGAATATTCTGGAAAGAATCTTTCAATAGAAGCTACTAAGCCTGATCCTGCAGAATTCTCAAAAACAATGAAAACAATATCAGATGGACTTTGTGAAAGGGCGTTTCAGTTGAATGCATCTTTGACTTCTTCAATTCCAGATTCTTTATTGGGGATGTATGAGAAAAGCCAGCAAAATCTGCTCTTGGCTATAAACGAAACATCAAAATCAAATTATTATTCAGCAGCAAGCTTCTGTTTTGGCAGTTTAAACGATCTTCTAACGATACAATTGGAGCTGAGTAATCTCTCTGAGCAATATCTTCCAGTACTGATAAGCATGACTCGCGGAAATGCCGAAGCATTAAAATCAGGGCTTCAGAAGGATTACAATACTTTAGGAGATTTACAGGTTTATGCAGCTATCATTGAGAGGATTGAAGAAGCCGAGCTTCATTTAGACGCCGCAGAAGAACTCTTAAACGAATCAATAAATATAAGCCTTCTTGCTCCCTACTTAGAAGAAAAAGTTGATGAAATAGTTTATGACGGAATAATAAACAGCATTGCGTATGCAATCAACAGGATATATAGTGCAGAGCTATGGCAGAGTTTCTTAGGTTTTGATAAACAAGTTGTTAATTTAAATGAAGCTACTCTTGAGCAAGCATGCGTATCTAAGATATCAGAAGTAACTGGAATGCTTGACTACTTCTCAACATCTTTTCCTTCTCTTCTTGAAGAATCAAGGGAAATCCTGAAAAAGGCTCAAGGCAACAGGGAAGAAGGAAATTATGAGCTGTGCATATATCAGGCATCCTCAGCAAAGGCCCAATTAAACAATCTTATGAGTTCAATATATCTCCCTGTTGAATACTATAACAAAAGTATTGAAGGCAAGATAAAGGCTGCAGAAAGACAAATTTCAGAGCAACAAAACAAACAAAGCTTCCCTATAATGGGTTATAGCTATCTTGAATACTCAAAAACCCTTTACGAATTAGGCGACTTATATTCAGCAAGTCTATATGCAGATTATGCCTTAGAACTTTCAAACCTTGATGTTTATTTTAATCATAAATCCTCGATGCCTGTTATTTCTTATCTCTCATCATTTTATATAAGAATCTTCTTATTTGGAGCAATCTTTGGCTTCTCCATATCTTTGCTGTTCAAGATTAAATCAGGAAAGAATTGATTTAAAAAAGAAGACCTTGGGAAGGCTAAAGGCCCTCCCAAGGAAGAGGTGGTCTGCTGTTAAGAATATGAAGATGAAATTAATTAATGAAGTTATCAACCCCTCTTAACCACTATGTAGTGTTAACAAATTCCTATTTAAATTTTTCTTTTTTCTCTTTCTGAGTTTAAAAAACTTTCTTTTTGTTTGGCTTTGCCTCATACGCGTTTCAAAGAAATGTAATTTAATAAATTATTTGTCAGACTTTTATTTTGGCTTGTTAATATTTTAAAACTGCAGGCAAATTGATTAAAATTTTCTTGCCTAGGAAATTTCATATATGAAAACCGCAATCTTACCGAGCCGTTCTAAAATATTTAAGAATAAGATTCAAAGAGGTCAAAACATACACCAATATTTTCTTGATACCATGTATCAGCTTCATTTATAGCTTCAGTAATACTAGCATCTTCATCAGAACCCATTGATATTGCTTCCGAATATTCTTGTGAATATTCAATATATTTTATTTCTGCTTCTTCCCAATCTTCATCAATTAAAAGGTTAATGTATTCTTTATATGTATTATAAGAGTTTGATAATGCATCATAAGACTGAATTGTTTCAGTTGAAAAAGTTTGGATTCCTGAATCTTTTCTTTTTTGAGCATTATCTTTCATTTGACTGATGGTGTTTTGAATTTCGGTTACCTTTGAAAGAGCATCTTGATATTTCTCTGATTGAACATATTCATTCATCAAAATTGATTGTGTTTCAAATTTTTCTAATATCTTAGCATTATCATTAACAAGTTTTATCCAATCCCTATATTCTTCCATTTTAGATAAACAAGAGTTCACTTTTTCTTTGTTTAAATTATATTCACTAATTTTATTATCAATTTTGTTTACAATAAGCTTATCTTCCTCAGATAACATATTAATGTTAATAGATGATTTAGCAGTTTGGTATTCTTTGGCTATTTCTTCAAAATTTAACATATCTTCTTTAATATTATTCTCTTCTTTTTTCATTCCTGTAACCATAGAATCAGTTATTGTTAATAAATTCATTAATCTATTAACACTATAATCTAAATCATAATTATAGAAATCTGTGTGGATATTTCCTAAAATGATTTCTAAATTTTCATCATATTGTGGCAAATCTTGTGAGAATTGCTTTATTTCAGGAGATTGGACACAACCACTAAGAAAGAATAAACTTACTATTGAAAGTAAAATGAAGGTTCTTGAATATGTTTTATGTTTTGACTTCATTTTCCTTATCTGAGCTATTAGCATATATAAAGTTTTCTTTTTAAGGCTGGCGTAGGCAGATTGTAATTAAAATTTATATAAAAATATAACAAATTTACTGATATTCTTGTATAAAACCTATTAAATTTTATAATAAAAGCAATATGTTTTTTTCAACAGGGCAATCTTTTTAAGTCACTAAATTTCCGCATGATTATGGAAAGATGTGCAAAATGTAAAAAATCAAAGAATATTATTCATTTAGGTTATACACCTTATACAGTATGCCAGAACTGTTTTTCAGATATGATTGAAAGAAGGATAAAAGCCAATATTCGCTTCTTTGGACCTTTGAAAAAAGGAGAAAAAGGCTTTCTAATTGAAAATGATTTTAGGCCAGTTGCAGATTTCATAATAAAGAAAACATTTCATAAAGAATTCTTTAGCTTGACAAACAACAGAGATGAAGCAGATGTACTGATTGATTGCAGAAGTATGGAAGAAATAGTAGCAGATTTTCTTGATAAAGTCCTTAAAAACGAATCTATTGTATCATCAAATATTTTTATCTTCTGCGATATCCCTTTTGATGAACTAATTCAATATTCAAGAATTAATGGAATAAAATTAGAAAATCCAAAAAAGAAAGAACTCAATGAAATATTAAATTCAATTCAAATACAGTTCTCAGTGATTGCTTCATTCAAGAATCTGATAAAGAGCATTAATTCTCCTTCTTCATCTCATTCCAGCCCTTCTTGAAAGAGTTAAATCTTTCAATAATCTCTTTATATTCCTCAAATTCCTTTGAGCTTTTAATCTTATCTATATAACGCTTTGGCAGAGATGTAATAATTGTATTAGTTATGCTGAAAACCTCTTTCAGGTCATCAGATAGCTTATCTATTATTTCTATATATTCTGATTCATCTTCTTCAACCTCTTCATCCTCCTCCTGCTTAACAAACCATCTGCTGAAGAAGCCCCTTTTCTTATTATCTTCTTCTTCGAATTCCTCTTCAAACTCCTCTTCTTCTGGCTCTTCATCTTCTTCATTTTTACTCTTTTTAGAGAAAATAGAACCAAACCTGCTAAAAAATCCCCTGCCCTTTTCTTCAATAATCTCTACCTCTTCGGGCTGGGCAGTCTTCTCTTCTTTCTTTTCCTTCTTAACCTTAGGTTTCTCTACTACTTCATTCTCCTCTTTTCTCTTCCTTTCAAGGTACTTCTCCATTTCCTTATTGAATTCCCCTTGGTCTTTATTGAACAAGATTCATCACCTTCATCATTTAATAATGATTAAATTTAATCATTAATATTTATATTTATCTCTATTTTGGGCTGAGAAAGATTGAAAAGCAGAAAATTTAAATACCATAGCAATCTATATGATTTCTATGGCAATTACAACTATTCAGATAAGTAAGGAGCTTTTAGAAGAGTTAAAATCCCGTAAAATGTACGATAAAGAAAGTTATGAAGATGTAATAAGAGACTTATTAGAGGATAGTATGGAATTATCTGAAGAAACTAAAAAAAGAATCAAGCTAGCTGAAGAAGATATCAAGGCAGGCAGAATTTATTCTATTGAAGATGTTAAAAAGGAACTAGGAATATAAAATGTTTAATATCTTTTTTACGGCTGAAGCTAAGAAATTTCTAAAGAAATTAAATAAAGAGGATTCTAAAAGAATTATTTCTACATTAGAAAGATGTAGAATCAGACCTTATGCTCATGTTAGAAAATTAGTTTCTTCGCCATATTTCAGATTGAGAGCAGGAGATTACAGATTAATTCTTGACATTAAAGCCGATAAACTTTTGATTATTGTTATTGAAATAGGTCATAGAAAGAATATTTATAAATAAATAGCTAATTCTAGAATAGCTTAGTTAATCTGAGTAAAAGCCAAGAAGGGTTTGCTGGCTCTCTTTGCTCTTTAAAGCGCTTTCAATGTCAATTCCAACAGTTTTGAATATACTTTCAACAGCAGGAATAATCTGTTTTTCAATATAATAATTCTCATCGTAGCTGTCCTTGGTGCATTCCTCTGGCAAGATAACCCTCTCGCTGATTCTCTCATTCTTTCCTGTCTTTGACTTAGCAACAATATAGCTTATAATTGATCCTGCTCCTATCTTTCCGCGCTTCTCAATAGCTCTCTTGGCAGCGGCAACATGAGGGCTAATATTTGCATAGGAATTTATGTTCTTAGTTATCTTGGTTCTTATCTCAAGCTCCTTGAAATCGACCTCGCCCTTCCTTATCTTTTCTATCTCTTCTTTAAGATAGTCAAGAGCTTCCTCAGGATTTCCTTTTTCAAGCATCCTTCTAAGGACCCCCATCTGTATCCTTTTGCCTATCTCCGACCAGTTTCTTCTTATAACTTCAAATCCTTTTATGTTGATGTCTCCATCCTCATCTATTAGTGCATATCTTTTCTTTGCTCCTTTATCAAAAGATTTAGCAAATACAAATATGCCTCGCTTATAGAATCCTTCATATTCAAGCTCCATCTCCTCTGGCAATTCCTTATTGATTTGTTCAACAAAATCAATGCATTCCTCTTTTGTTTTATCCTTTAAAGTAATGAATATAGAATCTGTATCTGAATATATTACATGAAATCCTTCTTTGTTAGCCTTGCTTATCACATCCTTTATGTAATATCTGGCAAAGCTCGCGACAGCTCTTGCACATTCATAACAATACCATCTGGCTCTTTCGTATGCAAGATAGCCATACATTGAATTAGCGAGTGTTTTTAACCCCTGCTCTCTTGCCTTCAACAAACTCTTTTCATGCTCATCCAAATCTTTCTTTAATCTTGCTTTTACCTCTCTTCTCTGCTTTAATATGTCTTTAATTGATTTTGATACTAAGCCTGTTGGTTTTTTAATAAAGCCCCCCTGATTCTTGTCAGGAACAGTGTAGCAATCTTCACATTCTTTATTAGTGAATGTTTCTGTAGAGATGTTGTGGCTTGCAATTATGCTGGGATAAAGACTTCTGAAATCAAAAACAACTATGTTATCGTATAGGCCCGGTGTAGGTTGGAATACAAAAGCCCCTTCAAACCTTCTTTTTCTTCTTTCATAAGATTCTTCAGATTCAGGCTTGTTTGGAATAATTGCCTTTTCCTGACTTGCCCTTTTCATTAAATACCATTCTACGAGCTGTGAAAAGCTCATCCTGCAAACATCTTCAGGAGAAAGGCAGATCAATCTGCTTAACTCGCTTATTGAGGGCAAAAATCTCTCTCCAAGCTCATATGTTATCTCAGCGTCATTTAAATTGTAAATAGCAAACTCAATTATCTTCTTCTCATTATTCTCTCTCCAGGCATTGCTGAGCTCAAGAGGATTTAAATCATTCTTGCCCTTTCCTATGATTTTGTTTGCAACCTCATCTAGACTATAGTTCTCAAGGTTAAGTCCTCTGCCTCCTGCTATTCTAATATACCTATACAAATCAATATGTGCATATCCTTTAATCTTTACAATAGGCATCCCTTTGGAAGAATCCTTAAATTCAATCTCGTTATGTTTTATGCCAAGCAACTCAGTTCTTCTTGCTATATAACTCATATCAAAGGAATCAGAATTGTATCCAAAAATGATTGCCGGTTGCTCAGCATTAATTATTTCAAACAATCTTTCAAGCATAGCCTTTTCATTGCCACACCATTCAATCATCTCTGTATCTTTCCCGCTTCCTGCGATTAAAATTTTCTTTAATTTTTCTCCATAAATTGAAATCATTAAAATGGGATCTTTCTCTGGCTTTATTTCATCCTCATTAGAAACAAAGGTTTCAATATCTATTCCTATTGCATTAGGCATCCTTCTTTCAGCAGAATTTAATGCATTAATCTCTTGTATTCTTTTAAGCATTAATCTTTCATTTTTCTCTTCAACAGAAACAGAATAGTCGTTAAAACAGCTCAATCCCTTATCAAGAAGATAGCGAAAGGCAAAAGGGATATCATATTCATAAATCTCCTTAACGCCTTTTGTCTTTCTTATTATTCCTTTTAGAGCAGGAACACTTGAAGGTCTATTTACAATCACTTTTATGAATTCCTTGTTTTCAAGTCCAATCCTCCTCTTTACGAATTCACATTTTGTTACATAATGCTCCTTGTTCTTTTCATCATTTCTTATCTTTTCGAGCTCTTTAACAATCCCCTCAATTCTTTCATTATCTTTAATTTCAACAAGAAGATATGGTTCAAAGTTATCATCTTCTATCCTAATCTTTCCCGCATCTGTCCAGAAAAAAAGCTCGATCACTGCTTTTCCTTCACGCAAGAAATAATCCGTATTGAGCAATGTTCCTTCAATCTTTTTCCTGCCTTCAAACTCTTCATTTGATTTGCTCATTATTCATAATAAAAGATACCAATTATTTAATAGTTGCGAATATTCATCAGGAAATAAAAACCAAAAATATTTATATATGTTTATATATGTTTTTATATAAACTCATATAATCGGTGGTTGAAATGCAGGCATTAAGGACTATACATTATCCAAACTTAAAGACAGTATTAATGGTAGAAGATACTTTGAAAAGGGCTAATCGGCCTATGACAAGAGAAGCTCTTAAGAAGAAATTGCCTACTAAAGTAATGCATCAGACATTGAATGTTATATTAAAATATCTGGAAGATAGCGGAAAAATAATAGATGGAAGAAAAGGAATTTTATGGATACACAATCCTAGTCCAAAACTAGACAAAGCTATAGAAGAAGGAATTGAATTATAAGATGTTTAAAGGAAAACCTACGAGAGTAATTATTACTGGATTAGCTAAAGAGGAGTTTGAGGATTTGAATAAGATAGTAGGAGAAGAGATTGCAAAAGGAATTACACATAGCGATCATCAAATTTTGCTCAATTCAATAAAGCAGAAAATAGAGTTATTAAAAAACAATCCAGAATATGGAATTCATGTTCCTAAAGACAGAATCCCGAAAGAGTATATTAAAAATTACGATGTAAATAATCTTTGGAAAGTTAATTTAGCAGGAGCTTGGAGGATGATTTATACTATAAGAGGTAGTGAAGTTGAGATTATCTCATTGATATTGGATATAATGAATCATAAAGATTATGAAAAGAAATTTAGATATAAAAAATAGAGTTTTCTCTGGTCTATGAGAGATTTGTTACGGTTATTTCTTTAATAGAAAGAAGACTTTTGAAGGAATTTGAAGAACAAAAGATTAATATTAGCGTTATTATCTCTAAGATACATGAAAACATTATATTCCTTGCCATTCGGACTGTTTGTTTTTGAAGATAATGAACAAATAACTTTTCATCAGATTGATTCTTCTGAAGCAATAGCCATTTCAAAAGGTGAATTCCTATCAAAAGAGCAGGAATTGATTAAAAAATACAATATTAAGCATATTGTAGCATATAAGAATAAAGCACCTGCAGATTTATCTTTAGACTTCTCAGAAGAGAATATGAAAATTGTAGCAAGATTGGCAGATGAAAATTATAAAGAGGCTAGAGAAAAAGCAATCTCAATCTTTAAGGCAAATATGAAGGAAAGACAATGCACAGATTTAATAATCTCAAATACAATAAAAGCTATTGATGAAGCAGATTTAAACATCAATCAATTATCAAAAAGGGCAGAGGAGATAATAAGTCAGTTCCTGCCGGAAACATTTTATCATCCAGCATCAAGCTCCATAAATTATCAAAGAATCTTTTCTGATTTAGCATCGCTTTCTTATGAAGAATTAAATGAAAAAGCCAAGCAAGATGAGATAGGCGCTGATATCCCAAAGGATGCATATCCTATTATAAAGGAAATGTTGAATTCAACACTTAATGCAATATCATACAGAAAAAACCTTCTTAATGCTTTAGATTCTCTCCTAAAAGATTATTGCCCTAATTTAGTTGAGCTATTAGGTCCTTCCATTTGTGCAAGGTTAATCTCTGAAGCAGGTTCATTAAAGAGGCTGGCATTCCTGCCATCTTCTACAATCCAGTTATTAGGAGCAGAAAATGCTTTTTTTAGATATCTTAAGTCAAAGACAAAATGTCCGAAATATGGTCATATATTGCAACATCAGTTCGTTCAGAACCAGCCAAAAAAGAAGAGAGGGAAAGCCGCCCGCTTCCTTGCAGATAAGATATCAATATGTGCAAGATGCGATTATTTCTCAAAGGAAAGGATTGTTGATGATATTTTAGCTCAGATGATGAGGTTTGATTAATATGGAACAATTTAAGCATTTCAATGGCGTTTATTCAAAAAGAAGAGGAAATTCTTTTGTTCTTTACACTAAATCACCTTATGGAGGAGAAAGCCATTATGGCGAGAAGATAATAAAAGAAGGCAAAAGCTTCTACAGGGAATGGAATCCAGAGAGGTCAAAGCTTTCTGCTGCCCTTCACAAAGGAATATCTCAAATTGCTATAAAGCAAGCCAAGCGAGTCCTGTATTTAGGAGCTGCCTCTGGAACGACAGTAAGTCATGTTTCTGATATCGTTGGAAAACAAGGCAAGGTTTTTGCAGTTGAATTCTCTCCTTCAGTTGTAGTTCCTTTATACTTTCTGGCAAAGAAAAGGGATAATATTGTTCCAATACTTGCAGACGCCCGTCATCCAGAATCATATGCCTTATTTTCAGGCCAATGTGACATTGTTTATCAGGATATTGCGCAAAAGGATCAGGTTGATATCTTTTTGAAAAATATATACTTTTTTCTTCCTTCATCCGGATTTGGAATTTTATGCGTAAAAGCAAGAAGCATAGATGTGTCTAAAAATTCAAAAGAGGTTTTTGATGATGTAGAGAAGGAACTATTAAAGAAAACAGTTATTGTTGATAAAAGAGAGCTGGCTCCTTTTGAAAAGGATCACAAATTATTTATAGTGAAACCAAAAGAATAAAAGAAAAAACATTCAAATTGTTTATAAAACTTTCCTTTTGCAAAAAAACAACTTCAAATGAAAACATCGAATATAAAGGACTTTGAATTTCTTAATCTTACTACATCTGATTTAGGCTTTAAATCATATGGAAAAACCCTTGAAGAATTATTTGTTAATTCAGCAAAAGCCCTATTTTCCGTAATCTGCGACATAAACATGGTGCCTAAAAACAAATCAATTGAATTTTCCATTTCAGGAAATCCAGAAGACTTATTATATGATTGGTTATCAAAGCTTTTAATGTTCTCTGATTCAGAAGAAATCTTCTTCTCTGATTTCTTAGTTTCTCTTAAAAGAAAAAATAAAGAAAAGGATTGGAAGAATGATGAATTTATGTTAAAGGCAAGATGTCTTGGAGATTTTGCAAATCCAGCATATTCAAGGACTGAGGTAAAAGCAATAACAATGTTCAATTTTCAACTAAAAAGAACAAAATATGGCTTTGAAGCCATTGTTGTTGTTGATGTTTAACCTGCCTGAATTAAATTCGTTAATTTTAAAAATAGTTTAATATCTTTGAAATCCATGAATCATCTTGAAAGCCTCCTGTTTCTGAAAAAACATCGATTGATAGAGCAAGCCACGAACTATGCTCCAGCAATAAAAAGAATGCTTGGCACCGCATTTGGACTTAATAAAGGCGACATCTTAATGATAATAAGCGACAAAGGCAAGAATAATAATTTATGTGCCCCCCTTCTTGCAGCAACCTATTATGTTGCATCAAAAAGGCTGGGATTAAATCCAAATATCTATTTAGACAATTCAGAATTAGCAAATTCTCATCCTTCTGAAGAGATTCAAAGAGCTCTTTCTATGCTTCCTGATAAAAGTGTAGTACTGCTTTCTCTTTCAGATAAATTGGGAACTCTTTCAAATATAGGACATTCTTTCAGGAATTTCTGCAAAATAAAACAACATCGCTTTGCAACAACGAGTAGCCTGTCTTTTTTGCCAATGAACAAGTTTCATTATTTAATAAAAGCAATGGATGTTGACTATGTTTCATTAAGGGAAAGGCATCTGAAGCTTGCAAAGATTATGAGCTGCAGCAATACCATACGGCTTTTAAGCAAGAATGGCACAGATCTCATTGCAGATATAAAGAGTAGCACGGCTATAAGCTCAGACGGGATGTACAATAAGGTTGGTTTAGGCGGGAATATCCCTGCTGGCGAGGTTTTTATAGCACCAAACAGAGATAATATCTCTGGAAAAGTAGTTATAGATGGAAGCTCAAGGACACTTCACGGAGTTTCTTTAATAAAATCAAAATCAGATTGGATAACTATGCGGGTTAAGGATGGGAAGGTTGTAACTATTGAAGGAGGCGAATCCGCTTCACTTTTAAAGCAAAGTCTATTTGAAAAAGCAGAAAAAACCAAGATGCCAATCTGGGGTATCAACAGGATTGGTGAGATAGGCATAGGATTAAATCCAAATGCAACTATTGTAGGAACAACGATAATAGATGAAAAGGTATTGGGCACAGCACATGTTGCCTTAGGATCAAACTACTGGTTCATGGGCAGGGTTGTTGCTCCTCTTCATCTGGATCAGGTATTTAGGGATGCTGAGATTATTCTTGATGGAAAGAAGATTGATGTAAGAAATCTATAAAAATTAAGATTGAAAGCAAAAAGGAAATTGTTTTAAAAAGCCAAAACCGCCCATTTAATTAAGGTTCAAATGAAGATAAATAAGAAGAGGATTGCAGTTGTTCGCAGGGAGAAATGCAATCCAGAGGCATGTGGAAACCTGTGCGTGAAGCTTTGCCCAGTCAATCGAACAGGAAAGGAATGCATAAGAATAGAAGATGGCAAAGCAGTCATAGAAGAAGCTCTATGTACAGGTTGCGGGATCTGCTCAAATAGATGTCCTTTCAACGCAATTTCAATAATTAATCTTCCTAAGGAGCTCCAGCATGAACCAATTCACCAGTACGGCATGAATGGCTTTCATCTATTCAACATTCCGATGCCTTCTTTTGGCAAGGTTGTAGGTATAGTTGGAAGGAATGGAATCGGAAAGACCACAGCAATAAAAATTCTTGCAGGCATTTTGAAGCCAAATCTTGGAAATCTAAATTCTCAACCAGATTACAAAGAATTAATTCAATACTTCAAGGGAACAGAATCACAGCACTTCTTTGAGCTTCTTAGTGAAGGCAAGATAAAAGTGAGTTATAAGCCACAGCAGGTTGAGGCTCTAACAAAAATGTACGACTGCACAGTTAATGAACTTTTGTTAAAGGCAGACAAGACAGGAAAGTTAGATGAATTTGTAAAATCACTTTCTCTTCAAAGCATTCTTTCAAATAAGATCTCAGATGTTTCAGGAGGTGAGCTTCAAAGAATTGCAATTGCAGCAACCTTCCTGAATGACGCTGATTTGTATATATTGGATGAACCAAGCTCTTATCTTGATATAAAGCAAAGGCTTTCTGTTGCAAAATTCATTAGATCTATGATATCGCCATCTAAAAGTATAATTGTTGTTGAGCACGATTTGATTGTTTTGGATTATCTTGCAGATTTAATTCATATATTGTATGGAGAGAGTGGAGTTTATGGTGTTGTAAGCCCGCCAATCTCAGCAAGAGAAGGAATAAATTCTTATCTCTCGGGCTATATAAAAGAAGAAAATGTAAGATTTAGAGATTATGAACTGAAGTTTTATTCAAGGCCTGAGATACAAGCCAAAAGCTCTGAAACTCTTATAGAATGGACTCCGCTGAAAAAGAAGATGGGCAACTTTTCTCTTGAAGCTGAAGAAGGCAAGATTCTGAAGAAAACAATGACAGGACTGCTCGGAGAAAACGGCATAGGAAAGACAACATTCATAAGAATGCTTGCAGGAGAACTTAAGCCGGATGAAGGGAATATTAATGAAGCCATTAAAATCGCTTATAAACCTCAATATATTGAAATAAAGGAGGATGTGCCAGTTTCTTTATTCCTTAAAGAAGCGATACAGAAATATTCAACGCAGTTAATAAAGCCTCTTGAATTAGATGAGCTTAAAGACAGGATGCTCTCAGAACTTTCCGGTGGAGAGCTTCAAAGGGTTATGATTGCTTCCACTTTAGCAAAGGATGCCGATATATATCTCTTTGATGAGCCATCAGCATATTTGGATGTTGAGCAAAGACTTAGTGTTGCCAAGATAATCTCAAATATTCTTGAAGTTATAGGAAAAGCCTGTGCTGTAATTGATCATGATTTACTCTTCTTGGATACAATTTCATCAAACCTTCTTATATTCCATGGAAAACCAGCACTGCATGGCATCGTTAAAGGACCTTTTACAATGGAAGAAGGAATGACTATTTTCCTAAGTGATCTAGGTATAACATTCAGAAGGGACAAGGATTCAAGGAGACCAAGGGCAAATAAAGAAGGTTCAAGACTTGATGTTATGCAGAAAGCTCAAGGTCGTTATTTTTATTAAAAGATAAAGGGATTTTTATTCGTGAAAATTCTTTAAATTAATCAAAAGATTTATTAATACTACACATAGTTTCCTTTTAGGTTTTATCAATGTCTTTAAGAATATAAATGATTCGTAAGGTGATTTTCTTGACAGAGGAAGAGAATAAAGAAAAGGAGGAATATTCAGCAAAGAACATTCATGTTCTTGAAGGGCTAGAAGCAGTTAGAAAAAGACCAAGTATGTATATAGGTTCAACATCATCGAGAGGCCTGCATCATCTTGTGTTTGAAGTAGTAGATAACTCAATAGACGAAGCTATTGCAGGCTATTGCACCAACATCCGTGTTTCAATGAATTCCGATGGAAGCATTACTGTCTCTGATAATGGCAGAGGAATTCCTGTCGATATCCATCCCCAGTTTGGTATCCCTGCTTGTGAGGTTGCTCTGACAAAGCTCCATGCTGGAGGTAAATTTGATAAAAAGACATACAAGATAAGCGGAGGCCTTCACGGCGTAGGAATCTCTGTAGTAAATGCCTTGTCATCTAAGCTTATTCTCGAGGTAAAAAGAGATGGTTATAATTGGATTCAAGAGTATTCAAGAGGAAATCCTGTTTCAAAATTACAGAGGGGCAGTCAGACAGATGAAACAGGGACAAAGATTACATTTTATCCTGATCCAGAAATTTTTACTACCACTGAATTCTCTTTTGAAATCCTTAGCTCAAGACTAAGAGAACTTGCCTATCTTAATCAAGGACTGTCTATAAGTCTTGTTGATGAAAATCAAGAACATCCTAAAAGCGAGTCTTTCCAGTTCAATGAAGGGCTAATGAGCTTTGTAAAATTTCTCAATGAAGGAAAAAAGCCTCTTCATGATCCAATCTATTTTAAAGTTAGCGAATCAGATGTTGAGGTTGAAGCAGTTATACAATATAACGAAACATACAATACAACAATTTATTCTTTTGTCAATAATATAAATACAATAGAAGGTGGCACCCATTTGACTGGCTTTAGAACTGCTTTAACAAGAAGCCTCAATGTTTATGTAGAAAAATTTTTGAATGATTCACAAAAGGTGCATCTGACAAGTCAGGATTTGAGCGAAGGCCTGACTGCAGTTCTTTCTGTTAAGGTTCCTGAGCCACAATTTGAAGGACAGACAAAAACACGGCTTGGAAACTCAGAAGTAAGAGGTATTGTAGAAAGCATATCCTTTGAGCGTCTCTCAACATTTTTCGCAGAGAATCCTGCTTCAGTTAGTGCAATACTTAACAAGGCAATTACAGCAGCTAAAGCAAGGGAAGCAGCCAGGAAGGCAAGAGAACTGGTAAGAAGAAAAGGCCTATTAGAGAGAACATCTTTGCCCGGCAAGCTGGCAGATTGCTCCAATAAGGATCCAAGCAAGAGCGAACTTTTTATAGTTGAAGGAGATTCAGCAGGTGGTTCTGCAAAGCAGGGCAGAGATAGGAATATTCAGGCAATACTCCCTTTAAGAGGAAAGATACTTAATGTTGAGAAAGTAAGATTAGCCAAGATCCTTTCAAATAAAGAGATAATATCAATAATTTCTGCCTTAGGCACAGGGATAGGCGATGATTTTGACATCAAAAAGCTTCGTTATCATAAAATCATAATAATGACAGATGCAGATGTTGATGGTGCTCATATTAGAACATTGCTATTAACCTTTTTCTTTAGATATATGAAGCCCTTAATAGAACAAGGACATGTGTTTATTGCCCAACCTCCTTTGTTCAAGATTGGAAATGACAAATCTGCAATATATCTCTACAAGGAAGCAGAGTTAAACAACTACCTAGAAAAAAGAGGCAGCGAAAGAATAACAATTCAAAGGTACAAGGGACTTGGAGAGATGAATCCTCAGCAGTTATGGGAGACAACTATGGATCCAAAGAACAGGAGATTACTCAGGGTAACACTTGAAGACGCTGCTGAAGCAGATAGGATTTTCAGCATCCTTATGGGTGAAGATATCCAGGCAAGAAGGGAGTTCATAGAGCAGAACGCAGAGCTGGTTCAAAACTTAGATATCTAGAGTTCAGAGAGCTCGCTTATTCTCGTGGGGCAAAATCTGGTTTAATACCAATCCTACAACACTGGCAAGTCCAATTCCTCCTAATGAAAAGCTGCCAAAAGATATAGTAGCTCCCCCGATTCCTATCGTCAGAATAATCGAGACAATCACAAGATTCCTTGTCTTGTTCATGTCAGGCCGGGCTTGCAGTAAAGTTCTTATGCCTACTGCAGCAATCATACCGAAAAGCAGGATCATTATTCCTCCTAAAACAGCACTAGGAATCGTCTTCAGGATTGCTCCTAACTTACCTACAAAAGCCAGAATGATGGCTGTTCCTGCCGCTATTCTCATAATTTCCGGGTCATAGACCTTTGTCAAAGCCACAGCCCCAGTAACCTCTGAATACGTAGTATTTGGAGGACCACCAAAGAAGCCAGCAATCATAGTAGCAAGTCCATCCCCCAAGAGAGTCCTATGAACCCCCGGCTTTTCCACAAACTTCTTTCCTGTAACTTCGCTTATTGTGTATATATCACCGATATGTTCAATAAGAGGAGCTATTGCAACTGGAATGAAGTAGATTATTGCTTCCCATTTGAAAGCAGGAAAAGTAAAATCAGGCAAAGAAATCCACGCAGCCTGAGTAACAGGAGTGAAATCAACAATTCCCATAAACAATGCTACAATATAGCCAATAACAATTCCGCCGAATATCGGAATAAGCTTTAACATCCCCTTGCCAAAAATAACAAGTCCAATTGCAACCGCTAATGAGATTATTGCGAGGAGCCAATTCTCTTGGGCCATTTCTATTCCAGTAGGAGCTAATACCAGACCTATGCACATAATTACTGGACCTATGACAATCGCTGGAAAGTATTTCTCTATTAGCTTAATTCCTTTTCTTCGCACAATCATTGATACTATTACATATATTGCTCCTGCCGCAATCAACCCGCCTAAAGCTCCTGGCAATCCGTAAAGTTTTGTTCCTTCTATAATCGGTGCAATAAAAGCAAAACTGCTTCCTAGAAAAACAGGCACCTTGTTTTTCGTTACTAGATGAAAGACAAGAGTTCCAACTCCTGCAGTGAATAACGCTACTGCAGGATCCAGACCAGTAAGCAAAGGCACAAGAACAGTCGCTCCAAATGCCACAAAAAGCATCTGTATCCCAAGAATCAGTTTTGTTGTTGCATTAAGCTCTTTAGCATCTTTATCTGTTTCATTTGCAGGCTTTCCCAACATTTTCTATACCTCCTTTTTTAGAAAAGATAGAGTTATGAAAAGCATCGTGTTGAGAATAAAAATGAATTAAAAAGGGCTGCCCCAGAAAGATATCAGAAGAAGTCCAACCAAATAAAAAATACATCTTAAAAAAATAAAATGCTATTTTACTCTTTTTATACTTTTATGTTTTCTATATTATGTTTCCTTTACTATCTTTCTTGTTCTGATTCTTTTTTGGCTAGATAGTTCAGGCAATGATTATCAATCAATGTGAATCATTGCCTAAGGAATTCATTTTTTCAATAATTCTTTATGGCATCAATCATCTCTTCTTTAGAATTAGTTTGCCTTAGCCTGTTTGCAAGATCCGAGAGCCCAAACACACCTTCAATCCAATTAGCAAAATCGTTCTTTTGATTATTAGCGTAATGGCTAAACACTTCATCAGGCATCTTCTCAAGCTCATATAGAAGTTCTTCAATAGAGTACAAAGTAGCGTTAGAAAGCCTAAACCCCTTCTCTTCACTACATCTTTGGCTGAACAACTTAAATCTTTCAGCGTTCCTTATCATCTCTTTAAGCTCTTTTATGTTCTGCTCAATCTCCTCTTCCTTCTCAAGCAGAAGCTGTCTTGTTTCTTGGTATTGCTCATTTCTCACAACCCACTCGGATTCAAGTTCCTTTAGCTTTATCAACTTTCTATAAATCTTTTCTTCAATATCATCCGCATCAAGAAAAAAGAATTCTCCTTTGTTTAGGGTGTCGTGATAAATCTTCATTCTCTTGAGAAGATTGCTTGACAAATGTTTTTTTATGTTTTCTTGACCTTTTTCTTCTTTGAATCTTTTTTCAAGCTGCTTAAAGAAAGAAAAATCTTCATAATTCCTTTCTTTTCTATGTTCTCCTTTATACTCCTTCCCTTCCCTTTTGCTTTCATTTTCTTCTTTATTCAATTCGTTATTTCTGTGCCTGGCTGATTTTGATTCATTCAATTCCTTTTTATTCTCTTTTAAATCCAACCTTTCTTTGACCTCTTCATCCTTCTTTAATGATAAAGGCAACCTTTTATTGTCTTCCTCTTTCTCTTTTTTCTTCCTCTCTTCAATCATAGTGCTTATCTCTTGTGTATATTTGTCTAGTATAGTTTCAGGAAGAGAATTAGGTATTTCTTCTTTATTCTCCTTTAACTCTCTAATTAAACTCATCTGCAGACCCCCAAAATTCCTTGAATAAATTTCTTTAAATACTTTTTTGTTTTTACTTCTTAAACGATTTCAATATAAAAAGATAGCTTATTTGTTCCGATTTTATAGTCCCTTAACAAGGCAGGCACCCTTATCTCATAATCATATACCCCATAGCTTCCAATTGATCCCGGATTGAGTTCTGTGATAAAAACTAAATCCTCATCATCTGAAGTATCATACTGCAGATTACCCGAGTCATCGCGTGAATCCCATAAGATTCCTGTTTTAAAGTTTTCATTATCGGTACTGCTTACGATTGGTACATTTTCAATAACTCTGTTTGCCAGAGTAAAGTTCATTGTTTCAATAGGATTGTTTGTGCCGCCACCCCAAATTTCCTTTATTGAATCAACAAACGAGGTTGTGTTAAGATTTGTATCAATATCATCAAAATCTAAAGATGGATCACCTAAAATGTTTCTCCCTATTGCTATTAAATCTTCATATGCAAAATTGCTGTCAGCATCGGCAACAAACAGATTCCCTGAAAAACCAGGATTATCTTCGTAATCAATGATCTTGTAACCTAAAGCATTAGCTAAGATTACATCAGTAGAAACATTGCCGTAGAAATATTGATATAATTCTACTATAATCGTATTGTTTGCCTGGTTGTTAGAATAACTAGTTTCATTCAGACTCTCATCTAAATTCGCTACTGCAAAGATATTGTTATTCCCTGCTTTTAAAATATAAGATTCATTAATTATGGTATTGTTTCCAGAAGCAAGGAAATCAACAGTTTGGTTCTCTCCAATCTGGTTTTCAGGGGACACAGAATTCTTGAAAAACTGTACGACAAATGATTCTTTTGCATCATTTAGTCCTCTATTCGATACATTAGCGTATATTGTGATTTCATTTCCTTCTATCCTGCTTTCATCACTAAACCAGATATCGTCTTGTTCTATTACTAAGTCCGGCGCGCTTATATTCAATGTGAAGTTGCTATCTGCAAAACCTGAATTACCCTCACTATCGTTACACCATACATTCCATTCAAAGATTCCAATATCAAAATATATGTTTTCAAAGGTGTTCTCCTTATTGTTCATAGGATCAGAATTTGTTTCATTCGCCTCTAAGTCATCCTGTCCGAAGTAAAGTATACATGTATCGAGGTTGATATCATATGGTTTATAAGTGAAATTAACATTGCCTGATCCCTTTTCCTCATAATCTTCAGGCGAAATCAAAGTTATTTCTGGTGGTGTGGTATCTGGAACTATTTCAAAGGTTTCATAATCGTATGAGAAATCCTTTCCAGCAGGATAAGCCATAGATAGAACAGAATAGTTTCCTCCAGCTTGGTTTAGGGTAGGCCATTCCCACACAGCAGT
>JASGME010000030.1 GCA_030156615.1 Candidatus Woesearchaeota archaeon
AAGCCAGTCATAACTATTGTTCTTGAGGAAGCACCGCGCGTAATAGGAAAAGAGGCTTTGGAAGCAGGTCCTAATGTTTTTTCAAGGATAGCAAGGGAAGGTAGAAAGTTCAAGGTAGGATTATATGCAATTACGCAAATGCCCTCACTTATTCCTTTGAGCATATTGGCAAACATGAACACAAAAATAATAATGGGGATTGAGATTAGAAGCGAGAGGCAGAGCCTTATTGAATCCTGTCCTCAGGATTTGAGCGATGAGAGCAAGAGCATAGCCTCTCTTGACAAGGGAGAAGCGATAGTTTCCTCAACATTCTCAAGGTTTGCACTGCCAATTGCTGTTCCTCTGCTAAGCGAATTTGTCAGCTCTTTTAAAGAAAACAATGATGATGAAGATAAGGCTAAAAGAGCTATTATCGGGATGTGATGCCAATGGGATTTAGATTTGCACATATTGCTGACTGTCATATTGGAGCATGGGTAGATCCAAGAATGAAGGAATTGCCTTTGATAAACTTTGAAAGAGCAATTGAAATCTCTATTGAAAGGAATGTTGATTTTGTTCTCATTTCAGGTGATTTGTTTAATACGGCCCTTCCCGGTATAGATCTAGTTACAAGGGTTGTTAAAGGGTTAAAGGCATTAAACAATAAAGGAATTAGAGTTTATGCCATTGCAGGCAGCCATGATTTTTCCCCCTCAGGAAAGACAATGTTGAATCTTCTTGAGGAAACTGGATTGATTATAATGCCTACTAAGAACGAGGTTGAAAATGATAAGCTTGTCCTTCAATACATAAAGGATAAATCAGGAGCAAAAATCACAGGCATTATTGGAAGGAGAAATGTTCTTGACAAGGCATATTATGAAATGCTTTTAAGAGAGAGACTTGAATCAGAAGAGGGCTTTAAGATTTTTATGTTTCATAATGCGATTGCAGAGCTAAAGGAAAAGGGCTTTGAGCAGATGGAGGCATTGCCTATATCAATGCTTCCAAAGAATCAGGATTACTATGCAGGAGGACATGTTCATTCTCCATTATGCAAGGATATTGAAGGATTTGGAAGGATTGTATTTACTGGCCCTTTATTTCCTGCAAATTTTAAGGAGCTTGAGAAGTTAAAAACCGGCTCTTTTTACATTAACGATGTTGAAGGCAAAGAGATAAAAACCGAAAAAATAGAGATTATGCCAAAAAACATTTTCTCAATAAATCTTGACTGCAATGGAAAAACTCCTCAAGAGGTATATGAAACCATTATTAAAGAGATAAACGACAAGGAATTTAATGAGACAATATTAATGATAAGACTTTTCGGAGAGCTGAGCACTGGCAAGATTAATGACATTGATTTTAGAACTATCTTTGAGATTGCATACGATAAATCTGCCTATTTCGTTATGAAAAACACTTACAAATTAGAAACAAAGAAGAGTGAGGTTGTAAAGAAAGAGACAAATATCTCTGTTGAAGAGCTTGAAAATCAGATAATTAAAGAAAGCGTTAAAGAGAATGAAAAGATTTCAAAAGAGAGACAGATTGAAATCGCAAAGGCTATGCTCCAATTATTTGCAAAAGAGAAACACGAAGGAGAGACTCAGAAGGATTTTGAGAAAAGAATAATTGAAGAGGCTAAACAAATTCTTGATTACGAATGAATTAAATATTGTAAGAATTCCTTATGTCTTTTAATACTGAGAAATCCTTCTTTAACAAATCTTTCATTTGCGGATTGTAAAGGGCAACTGCAGGATGATAAAGGGCAACGATGTATTTTCTTCCTTTGATTGAATCTACCGGGAAGGCTTTGCCATGAAGCATTGATATCTTGCCTCCCGCAATATTGTATTTATTGAAAAGAAAATTCATTGAATGTCTCCCAAGCGCAGCGATTACCTTTGGATCTATGAGAGATATGGCTTTCTCAAGATGGGGCCTGCATGCTTCAATTTCATTCTCCATTGGATCTCGATTTTCAGGAGGCCTGCATTTAAGGATGTTTGTAATGTATACTTCGTTTAGACTAAGTCCTGTTTCTTTTAAAAGAACGTCCAAGAACTTGCCAGCTCTTCCGACAAATGGTTCGCCTTGAATATCTTCTTCTCTTCCGGGAGCTTCACCTATTAAAAGGATTTTAGCATTTGGATTTCCTTTTCCTGCAACATAGTTTTTCTTTGTAGCATGCAGAGGGCATCTTTTGCAAGAATAAATTTCATTAAGAAGTTGCTTCCATTCTTCTTTATCCATAAATGGTTAAAGTTTTTTTATGATATTTAAGTTTTTATCATTCTTTTATTCATATTTCTTGTCATCTGAATCATCTGTTTTATATGGCTGGGTTTTTAATGAATCATCTGCTGAAAAATAATCCTTTTTGTCCTGAATCGTAAATTCGTTTGTTTCTTCTATTAACAATCCTTCAAGTTGCGATAGCTCCTGAAAAAGCATCTCTGATTTTTCTGCAATCTTATCTATGGAAAAGCTCAAGCCCTTTACATGATTGAATTCTTCGTATTGAATATTATAGTACTCAAGGACTTTTTTTAATTTATCAATTTGTTCCGCATATCTTTCATCATCTTCAAATGTTAAGATATATTCATTTTCCATTTTAATGCTCACCATAAAGTTTTTTCATCTCTTCATGCCTTTCACTAATATGTTCTTTTAATCTTTCCAATGGGGGTTGATTTGATAACTTTGATCGAAAAGATAAGAAATCTGTGGTTTCTCCAACGAAAGGTTCTGCCTGCACAAGTCCTGCTCCAAAGACATGCTCTGGCGGATAATAGTTTGAATCACAAAGTGGGAGAGCGGTGTCTTTCAAAAGGAATCTTGCTTTTTTTTGTAAATACTCGTTTGCTCTTGAGAGAAATAAAGAGAGAACTCCAGAGATGTGTGGAGTTGCCATTGATGTCCCTGTCATAAAACAATATCCCCCGTTTGGAAATGTAGAAATGATATCGACGCCCGGTGCTGAGATCTCTGTAGTTTCAAAAATATTGCTAAAATCAGGATGATGATTTTTTGAATCAACAGCTGCAACAGAAATAACAGAATCAAAGGAAGCCGGATAAGAAGCACCAGCTCGTTCATTACCTGCGGCGGCAACGAGCAAGATATTCCTTTTTGCAGCCTCATCACATGCTTCTCCTAATGCTTGTGTAGCCGCCTTAGATCCGAGACTCATATTTATAACATCAACATTCCTATCAATAGCCCATTCTATACCCTTGATAACATTTACATCTGAGCCCCTGCCTAAATCATCCAAAGCCTTAACAGCATATAATGTTGCTTCAGTGGCTACTCCTGTTGAAGCTCCTGCACATATGCCTGCTACATGAGTTCCATGGCCCTCGCCATCGTAAGGATCTCCTATTCCTGTGAAATCAATGCCTTTTTCTGATCCAAATCTTTCCTTTAATTCTGGATGCAGATAATCTACGCCTGTGTCAATTATTGCTATCTTTGTCCCTTCCCCTCTTGAGATCATCTGCGCTCCATAAGCAAGTATATTTTCAAGGTTCCATCTCCTCTCTGTTTTAGCTTTTTCAATTTCTATCTCGCTTATTTCTTCACGATTTTTTTCTGGGTTGAACTCTGCCTTCGTAAATTGAAAAGGAGCCTCAATATATTCAACGTACGATCTTATAGGAGCATATTTCTTCATTATCCTTTTTCGAGCTTCGTTTCCTATGACATCCAAGATGGTTTTTGCCTCTTTTCCATCAAGATGAACCGCAAAATATGGAATGTATTTGAAATGGTAATCGACTCTTCCAATTTTATTTAAGATGTCAGAAAGTTCTCTTTCTTCATAGAAACTTTCCTTTGAATCATCCTTTCGATATCGCAATAGAAAGATTTGTTCCCTTTTCTCTTTTTCAAGAGAATCAAGAGTCTGATAAAAATTATTAGTTCTAAGTCTGGTCAGGGTTATTTTGTGTGGCAATAAATTGTTTTTGTTTCTCTCTTCTCTGTTGTTCATGCCAATAAAAATAACTTTAATATATTAAAATTTTGCTGTAATCAAGGCATAATAATTACGGCCTATACCTTGTCATTGTTCTGGGGAATGCAATAGCATCCTTAACAGTATCGAGATGGCAGAGCCATGCAATAACCCTTTCAACACCTACTCCATATCCAGAATGAGGAACAGAGCCATACCTGCGCAAATCAAAATACCATTCATAATTGCTTATGTCTTCTCCTTCCCTCATTAGGCCTTCTTTTAGCTCTTCAAGATCTGTGCTTCTTTGACTTCCACCTATAATCTCGCCGTAACCTTCCGGGGCAAGCATATCAAAGCAGAGAGCAGTTTCTGGCTTTTTGGGATCTTTTGGCTTATAGAAAGCCATTGCCTCTTTCGGATAATTTGTAACAACAACAGGGGTATCAAAATGGCTCATTAGCTTGTCTTCTTCAATTGTCCTCAGGTCTTTTCCCCATGGAACAATCATTGAATCTTTTTCTTTAAGTATTTTTAATGCATCGTCGTATGTTATTGTTGGCCATTCCTTTTCCGCTATATTTTGTAATTTTTTGTAGTCTTGATTAAGTATTTTCAATTCCTCTTTATTGCTTTCCAGAACTTTGTTTATTATGAACTTTATTTCCTGCTTGGCAAGGTCAATTATATCGTTTAATTCAAACCATGCAACCTCTGCCTCAGCCATCCAAAACTCAGACAGATGCCTGTTCGTCCTTGATTTTTCAGCCCGAAATGTTGGGCCGAAGTTGTATATCTTTTCTAATGCGAATATTGCCGCCTCTGCATAGAGCTGCCAGGACTGCGTCAGATATAGCTTTTTATCGTAATACTTTACTTCAAAGAGCGTTGAACCGCCTTCACATTGGTTTGGTTGCAGTACTGGAGCGTCAAACTCGTAGAAGCCATTCTTCCTAAAGAATTCATGAATAGCACCTGCAACAGTGCTTCTTATTTTAAGTATTGATGAAATCTTACGGCTTCTCAACCAGAGATGACGAACATCTGCTAAAAACTCTGGACTGAAGTCCTTTGAAATAGGAAAGTTGTTGCTCCCTCCTATGATTTTGAACGATTCTGCCTGAATTTCAACGCCTCCCGGGGCTTTCTCCTGCTTCAAAGGTTTTCCAGTTATGAACATTGAGGCTTCTATTCCTAAATTATTCAG
>JASGME010000013.1 GCA_030156615.1 Candidatus Woesearchaeota archaeon
TTGGATAAAGATGGGGATGTGCTTTGAGCAAGGATTGTTTTGCTGTTTATTAGCATTTTTTTATATGAGCTTGCTGAGTTTAAAAGGATTTATTGCTTTCGTTTTATATTTTACTCCAAAATAAATGCTCTTTCTTTAAATATTTTTTCACACCTTCGGGATCCCATATCCATCCAACTTTTCCTTCTTTATCTTGTGCTATTTTTCCAGAATCTAATAAATAATCAAATATGATGCAAAATGTTTGATACATAACTTTTCTTGGAAGATTTTTCCATATGCCTTTCTTTGTAAATTCTCCAGAATGTTCTCTAATGAAATCCTCTACCATCAAGACAGTATCTAATCTTGGATAGTGTAATACATTTTGTGTTTGCGCCATTTTCTTGATTATATAAGTATATATACCTATTTAAATGTTTTGTTTCATATTTTTAATGAAAGGTTTAAATACTAATAAAGCAATAATTCAAACTATTATTTGAAAGAACAAAGGAGTTAAGATGGCAAGCGGATTCTTTAAGAAGTTGTGGAAAGAATACGAACAGCTTGGAATGCTTAATCATCTTGGGATTATCCCTGATATTAATGAGATTGTGAAGAAGGAGGATAATGTTAAGGAATTCATTGAAGCTGTTAAAAGGGCTTTGATTTTTTGTAAAGAGGCTGAGATAGGGTATCTCTCTTTGTTCTTGGTTGAAAAGGGTTATGAATTTAAACAGGATAAAATAGCTTTCTTAAAAAGGGTAATTGAAAAAATAACAAGAGATGATTTCTTTAAAGATATTAAAATATCTGCTGTTGGTGACTGGACAGAGCTTGAGCCTTTGGAGGATTGCATTAAGGAAGCGGTGCTTGAACACAAAGAGGATTACTGGCTTAATCTCAATCTTTTCATAAATTATTCTGCTACATCAGAGATAATTGATGCCTGCAAGGCAATTGCAAGAAAGATTACGCTTATGAAGCTCGATGAGGATGCAGTGAATGCATCTGTTATAGAAGGACTTATGAAGAATTCTGGTCCTGATATTGGCCTGCTTCTCTTTTTCAGGGGTTATTCGTTAAATGATTTTATAGGATTTAAAGGGTTGAAAGCTCGATTCTATTCTTTTGATAAATCCTTCTTGGAATTTACAGAAAAGGATGTAAAGGATTCTTTGATAAAGGTTGGTTTGGCTAGACTTTCTTAGAAAATTTATTCTATATTAACCTCTGTGCCTAGGGCTTGGCCGGGCATACCTCTTTCAAATCTTGCTCTTAGAAAACCATTTCTGCCGTGAACGGCTGTGATCTCGCCTCTTATCTCTTTTGGTTCATTTGCATTACTCGTCCACAGAACTTTTTTTCCTATAAGAGATTTGGCCTGCTCAGCATTGTCTATCCCTTCTGGCTTGATTATTAATTGATTGCCTCGAATAGTATGTCTTCCTCTCCTGAAATTAGATATGACTGCTTTCATAATGCCGTGGAAAGGATAAATATTTAAAAATCTTTCTAAACCTTTATTAGAATGAGCAAAAGAGATGTCAAAAAGGAGATTAAGGCAGAAAAGCTTAATCAATATCTAATGATTTCTAAGAAGGCAGTAGCTATGGCAGAGAATGCTATAAATTATGAAAGAGAGAGGGATGCCCTGATTGTGCTTGATATGGCTAAGAGGTATTTATCAGATGCGGAATACTTCAAAAGAAATGGCGATTATGTAAACGGGTTTGCTGCTGTTAATTATGCCCATGGATGGCTTGATGCAGGAGCCAGGCTTGGACTTTTTGATGTTCATGACAATAAGTTGTTCGTTGTTGACGATGAAGAAGAAAAAGCTTAAAATAGTTTAATAATCGATTAAATAAAGGAGAGAAAAAAATGAATGCTGAGGAAAAGAAGGAAAGGTTTATTGTTACCAGCGCCTTGCTCTATGTAAATAATGTTCCTCATTTGGGGAATTTAGTGTGTGTTGTTTCTGCTGATGTTTTTGCAAGATATCTAAAGAGCAGGGGCAAGGATGTTATAAGTGTATTAGGAACAGATGAACATGGGACTACAACAGAGATAAAGGCATTGGAGGAGGGGCTGAGCCCAAAAGAGATTACTGACAAGTATGTTAAGATACATAAAAAGATATATGATTTTTTCTTATGCAAGCCGGACTGCTTCGGCAGAACATCATCTGAAGAGAACAAGAGGATTACTATTGAATTATTTAACAGGCTTGATGAGAATGGCTACATCTCTGAGGATGAAGTTGATGAATATTATTGTCCTAGATGCAATCGGGTTTTAGCAGACAGATTTGTAAAAGGCAAATGTAAGATTTGCGGTTATGAGGGTGCAAGGGGAGACCAGTGTGAGAATTGTGGAAGTCTGCTTGAGACTGGCCAGCTTGAAAATCCAAGATGCGCCATATGCAACGGGGATGTTGAGATTATAAAGAGCAGGCATCTTTTCCTTGAACTGTCTCTTCTTGAAGATGAATTGAGAGAGCTGCTCAATTCTAAAAGGGATATGTGGAGCGAGAATGCAATAACTATGACTGAGGGATGGCTGAATAAAGGGCTTCAAAAGAGATGTATTACAAGGGATTTGAAATGGGGGATTCCTGTTCCTAAGAAGGGATATGAAAACAAGGTTTTCTATTCATGGTTTGATGCTCCTATCGGCTATATAGGGATAACAGCTGAATGTAGGAAGGAGTGGAAGGAGTGGTGGAAATCTGAGGAGACAAGGCTTGTTCAGTTCATGGGCAAGGATAACATTCCTTTCCATAGCATTCTTTTTCCTGCAATATTGATTGGTAGCAGTGAAGGATATGTGCTTGTGGATACACTTTCTGTTAATGAATATCTGAACTATTATGGAGGAAAATTCTCTAAATCGGCTAACAGGGGCTTGTTTGGTGATGACATCGTTGAGCTTGGTATCAGAGCAGATGCATGGCGTTATTATCTGATGATAAACAGACCTGAAAAAGCAGATACGGATTTCACATGGGACGATTTTGCTGATAAGTTAAATAACGAATTGGTTGCTAATCTCGGGAATTTAATTAACAGGATTATGGTTTTTCTTGACAGGAATTATGGCGGGGTATTGCCTCATGCAGAATTGAATGAGAAAGATGAGGCATTTTTTGAGGAAGAGAAAAGATTGATAGAGAATGTTGAGAACTTCTTTAACAGAATCCAGTTGAAGGCAGCTTTAAAGGAGATAATGAGGATTTCTAGCTTAGGCAACAGATATATGCAGGAGAATAGCCCTTGGGATGAGAGCATTCCAAAGGAGAGGAGAGACAGCTCAATGAATGTTCTGGCAAACCTTGCTAAAGACCTTGCTATATTGATTGAGCCTTTTATGCCGGGCATCAGCGAAGATATATTTAAGCAGTTAAATATTCAAAGGCTTGACTGGAATTCTTTGATGAAGCCTATGTTAAAAGAGGGGCATGCTGTTGGAAAACCGATTAAACTTTTCTCAAAGATTAGTGCTCAGGAGATTGAAGAGCTTAAAAGAAGATTTTCTGAGGAATTGCATATGGAAGATAAAAAATGTCTTGAACTAGAGGTTGGTTTAATAAAAGAAGCAAAAGAGCATCCTAATGCGGACAAGCTTTTTGTTTTGAAGGTTGATTTTGGAGATGAGGAGATACAACTTGTTGCCGGGCTTAAAAAGTATTACACAAAGGAAGAATTGTTAGGCAAGAAAATCATTGTTGTGAGAAATCTAAAACATGCGATGCTTAGAGGTATTGAAAGTCAGGGGATGTTGCTTGCTGCTGATGATGGCAATGATGTTGGATTGCTGAGCGTTGATGCTGAGCCGGGAACATTGGTTTCATTTGAAGGAGAAAAGAAGGTTAGAAGATGCAAAGAGCTAACTATTGATGAACTGATGGAGAATTTTTCTATGGAGGTTATTAATGGAGAGGCATTTGTTAATGGAAAAAGGATGCTGGCAGACGGGAAGCCTGTTAGAGCTGAAAGAATTGATAATGGAAGGGTAAGATAGAGTAGAAATTGATGGGAAAAGTTTAATAATCAGGAAAAATTAATAGCATTATGAAAAATATATTTAGCAATGCTTGGAAACATTTAAAGGAGTTCTTTTCAGATTATAAGAGGAGAAAGGAGCCAAAAGCAGATTATAAAGAGTTGTATAAGCAGGAGCCGTGAAAAATTAATTGTTAATATGCTTTAAAGTCTCTTCTATCAACTCTTTTGCGTCAGGCCATTTGATAAAACTCGTGAACTCTTCTGGAGCAATGAATTTTCTTTCAAAAACATTTCCAGTCAACAAATTCAGATGCTATTTCTCTTCCATTTGAATTTTTCTTGTAAATCATCTTATGCTCTCAATTTTATAATTTTTAAATCGCTTCTTTATATCAATATCTCAATGTGAACAAATTAATTTAAATAACTTAAAGATCTTTTTCTAATTTGAAGTAATCATCAAAAATGTCCAAAAGCCAGTCATTTCCAAGCTCTGAAAAGTAATCTTTGTTTGCATAGAAGGAGATTGCTCCACGGATTCCAAATGAATATATCGGTTTTATATCTGAAGCATAACTATCCCCAATATAAACTATTTCTTCCGGTTTCTTGTTAATTTTATCAAAGAACTCGTTATAATACTCTTTTGAAGGTTTATCAAAGTTTTCTGATTCAAAAACATCGTCAAATAACGAATCAATTTTTAATTCTTTTAATTCTTTTATTATATCCTCTTTTTTATGTTTAGAAAGGATATAAACAGGAATCATGTATTTTTCCTTAATCTTTTTTAATTGATTAATCAAGGGAGCATTTAATTGCGAATTTTCTTTCCACTTTTTCAAATAAAGATTAATCATCTCATTAACTTTCTCTTTTTTGTTAATTTCGTTTCCAATTTCATTAAATATTTTTCTTATATCATAGAAATCTTTTTTTGGAATCTCTTTTTGATAACCATATTTTCCTGCAACATATTTAATCACATCATAGCTTGGTTCTCTTGATATGATTGTTCCATCGTAATCAATCGCTATGGCCTGTGGAGGACTTAAATAAAGATCTTTTCCAATCTCTTCAATTAATACAGTTAAAAAAGGAAACATCCTATCATCTGGTTCATCTAAACTGCCTCTCGTTATTTTTGAATAATAAGGACAACTATTGCCACAGATTAAAATGAAAGGGCAATTTTTTTCTATGCAGTATTTCTTGTTTATTGGCGACAAAAGATTCCATCTTTTGAATGTTTCTCCATCCTTGAAGTTTAAATTGTCTAAATCATAGTCAAAGTATTCTTTTGTTCCGGAAAATCCATGACACGGCCCTACTTTTCCTGAAGGATGGACAACTATCTGATTTCCACATGCCCCACAATCCTTAAGATAAATTTCTTCATTTACTATATGTCTTAGTCTCCTTAATACTCTGTCCTCATATACTCCAAATCTTCTTAAAATTCTATAAGAATTATAAATCTGAAATGCGCAATACTCAAAATCAACCATTAAATTATTTCCCTTTAAGTTTTCCAAAGGGAGATTAAATCCGATTGATTTAACTGAGGGAAATCTATCTACAATCCATTTTGAAATTGCAGGAAGATAATCAATATTAAAGCTATTTATAGTAACAGAAAAAGAGACGATCACTCCATCGTTTATATAATTGTCAATATTCCTGAAAACTTTTTTTGAAGTCCCTCTTAGAGCATAATCAATTCTAGTCTTATCATTAATCTTTTCAAACCCGTCTAAAGATATAGAAACAACAACCCTGTTCTCTTTAAAAACTTTTGAGAGCTTTTCATCATAACTTGAACCATTAGTATTTATTCCTATGTGAGCTGTTTTTGAGATTTTCCTTATTTTTTCAATTGCTTTTATTAAAACATCTTTATTCAATAGAGGTTCCCCACCATAAAAAATTATCCTCTGTTCTTTTGAAGAGGAATTTTTGAAAAAATAATCTATCGCTTTTTCAGCATCTTCTAATTTAAGAAAACTCCGTTCTTTTTCAGAATAATTATTTTCAATAAAACAATAAGGACAGTTAAAGTTACACCTGTCTGTTAATAAGAGATACATCAGGTTTAGTTCAGGTTCAGAAGAATTTACAATTTTTTGATAATTCTTTATAAATCTCTCTTTATAATCTGGCTCAACAAGAATCCTGTTTTTTAATAAAAACTCCTTATTCTTTTTGAGATCAATTTTGTCTCTAAATATAAAAAAAAGGTGTTCATACGGAACATATATCAGGCTATAATCGCGGTATTCTTTAATATAAACAAAAGGATTTAATATCTCTTTCATTATCAATCTTTAAATTGTATCTTCAAATAAAGTTTTTCTTTTTTCATGTTTTAAAGAAGATAGTTTATTTATTATAGTCAAGGGATTTGTCAGCAATATTCTTACGCAACAGAAACTAGAGCAACAACATCATTTCCTGAAGTCAATGCTATACAATCTTATTGGGTTTTCCAATTTTGAGTCAGATTTAAGCATCTCTGCAATTATCTTAGGTCTTATGTCATAATTATCCAATTCGCTCAATTTTATCCATTTAACTTCTTTTATCTTTCCTCCATCGTCTGTTGTCGGCTCCAAAATTTCAACAGGTTCTGCTATAAAATACATAGAAACAGATCTTTTATTCCAGTCATCTGCATATATGTATTCGTTCACATGAAACAAATCCTTTATTCTTACTTTCACACCGGTTTCCTCATATGTTTCTCTGATGGCTGCTTCTTCAATTGTCTCTCCGAATTCAATCCCTCCGCCGGGGAATAAGTAGAATTCTTCATTGTTGTATCTTGAATACACTAGTAGTAATTTCCCATCTTTTATAACGATTGTTGCTGGCCTTATTCCTATTTTTTCTGCCATAATTACATAAAAGAGTCTTTTGTTTAAGTATTTTTCTTTAATTAAAAGAATGACTGCCGAGACAAGGAAATCTTTAAATAGTATTGACTTATTCCATAATCAAGCCGATGAATGCAGTTGAGCTGAACGAGGCTGGCTCGTTTCTTCAATGCTTTTAAAGGCTTATAAAAAGGAGGATTAAAATGGCTGAGGATCAAAAAGAGATTGCTGAAAAGGCCTATGAGGCTGTTGAGGTTGCAAGAGCAACAGGCAAGATAAGGAAAGGTGCGAATGAATGCACAAAAGCGATTGAAAGGAATAAGGCTAAACTTGTTGTATATGCAGGGAATACCTCTCCAAAGGAGATTGTGATGCATCTGCCTATTCTTGCGAAGGAAAAAGGAGTCCTTTGCGTTGAGGTTCCAAACAAGGAGGAGCTTGGTGCCGCGGCAGGTATTCCTGTTGGATGTGCTGCTGTTGCTATTGTTGATGAGGGAGAAGCTAGTTCAACAATAAAGTTCATAAGAGAGAGCCTTGCTGAGAAGGGAAGCGAAGAGAAGAAGAAATAAGCCGAAGGGTCAAAATGGCAAAAAAAGATAATAGGAGAGAGAAAAAAGAGGAACAAACAGAGAGCAGAGGAGGCATTGGCTTTACTCAGTCTTATCCAGCAAAGGTGGAAGAAATCATAGGAAGGACTGGAGAGAAAGGAGATGCTATTCAGGTTAGATGTAGGGTGCTCTCTGGAAGAGACGAGAATAAAAGTATTGTAAGGAATGTTCTGGGACCTGTGAGGCTCGGCGATATCTTAATGCTTAGGGAAACAGAGATTGAGGCAAGGCCTATGAATGGAAAGAGGCGCTAGAATGAAATGCTCATTTTGTGGTAAGGATATTAAGAAGGGAACTGGTAAGCTTTATGTTACTAAAAGCGGGAAGATATACAGATTTTGTTCATCTAAGTGTCAGAAGAATATGCTGTTGCTAAAGAGAAAGCCTCTCAACAGGTGAGAAGATGGGAGTTGAAAGAACACTTGTTTTGATTAAGCCTGATGGGGTAATTAGAGGGCTGTGCGGAAACATCATCTCAAGATTTGAGAATATTGGACTTAAGATTGTAGCAATGAAGATGATTTGGGTTTCTAAGGAGATGGCTGAGAGGCATTATGAGGAGCATGTCGGAAAGCCATTCTTTGTCGGGCTTCAGAAATTTATAACTGAAGGACCTGTTGTTGCTATGGTTTTAGAAGGGATAGATGCAATAGAGGTTGTTAGAAAGATTGTTGGGCCAACTGAACCTAAGAGTGCGTCCCCGGGAACAATAAGAGGAGATTTTGCTCATCTGTCTTATTCTATGGCTGATGAAAGAGGGATTGCTGTAAAGAACATAATACATGCATCGGCTAACAAGAAGGATGCCGAGAGAGAGATTGGCATCTGGTTCTCTATAGACGAGATATACAAATACGAAAATATATACGAAAAGACTTTGTGATTGGGTGTTAAATATGGCTGAAAAGATGACTGAAAAGGTAATAAGGCTTTCAAAGATGCCTGAAAGGATTAGGAATATTGCTATCTGCGCGCATATTGATCATGGTAAGACTACATTCTCTGACAATCTTCTTGCAGGCGCTGGAATGATGTCTGAGGAGCTGGCTGGCAAGGCATTGCAACTTGATTTTCATACGGATGAGCAGGAGAGAGGCATAACGATTGATTCTGCTGCTGTCTCAATGGTACATGATTTTGAAAATGAGGAATACTTAATTAATCTTATTGATACGCCGGGACATGTTGATTTTGGCGGTGATGTTACAAGGGCTATGCGTGCAGTTGATGGAACAATTGTGCTTGTGTGTGCTGTTGAAGGAATGATGCCTCAGACTGAGACTGTGTTAAGGCAGGCCTTGAGGGAAAGGGTTAAGCCCATTCTTTTCATAAACAAGGTTGACAGGCTCATAAAGGAGCTGAAGCTTACGCCTGAGGGAATGCAGCAGCGTTTTGTTAAGATTATTTCTGATGTTAATAAATTCATGAGGGGGATTGTTCCTCCTGAATTCAGAGAGGAATGGAAGGTAAAGGTTGAGGATGGCTCTGTATGCTTTGGCTCTGCTTTCCATAATTGGGGGCTTTCAGTGCCTTATATGCAGAAGGCTGGGATATCTTTTAAAGACATCATCTCTGCTTATGAGGAGAACGAGACAGAGGCTCCAAAGATTTTGCGAGGAAAGGCTCCTCTTCACAGGGTCGTGCTAAATGCAGTCATAAGACATCTTCCAGCTCCAAATGAAGCTCAGCCATACAGGATCTCTAGGATATGGCATGGAGATTTGAACAGCGAGACTGGAAAGGCATTGGTTGAATGTGATCCAAATGGGGCTTTGGCTTTTGAGATTACTAAGATTGTTGTTGATCCTAATGCAGGCGAGATTGCCACTGGCAGAATATTCTCGGGGACTGCAAGGAAAGGACAGCTTGTTCATGTTGCTGGCCGCAAAGAAGAGGAAAGGCTTCAGCAGATTTATGTATATAGAGGAGCTAAGAAGGATATTGTTAATGAGGTTCCTGCCGGCAATATCATAGGAATCGCCGGGATAAAAGCGTTTGCTGGTGATACAATTACTGATTCTCCGGAGATGGTGCCTTTTGAGCATCTGAAGCATATCTTTGATCCTGTTATAACAAAGGCTGTTGAGCCCAAGAATCCTTCTGAGCTGCCTAAACTTGTTGATGTTTTAAGGCAGACGCAAAAGGAGGATCCTTCTATTGTTGTTACAATCAATGAGGAAACTGGAGAATATCTTATATCTGGAATGGGAGAGCTTCATCTAGAGGTTATTGAGAATCGTATTACGACGGACAAGCATCTTGAGATAAAGAGTTCTCCTCCTATAGTTGTTTACAGGGAAAGTATAACCAAGGCTTCTAAAGAGTTTGAGGGGAAATCGCCTAACAAACATAATAAGCTTTATTTCAAGGTTGAGCCATTGCCTGATGAGATTTCCAAGAAAATCAAGGAAGGAGAGATCTATGAGGGAAGGGTTAAGAAGAAGGATGATGAGCTTATTGCTGCTTTTGTTGAGGCAGGAATGGACAACAAGGAGGCAAGGCGTGTCAGGGATGTCTATAAGGGAAATATTCTTGTAGATGGAACAAGGGGCATTGTTCATATTGGAGAAATAATAGAGATGGTTATGGACATGTTTGAGGATGTTATGGGGGCTGCTCCTCTTGCAAGAGAACCTGCTATAAATATTAAAGTGGTTTTAACAGATGCAAAACTTCACGAGGATTCTATTCATAGAGGCCCGGCTCAGATTTATCCTGCTGTCAGGGAGGGAATTCGTGGAGCCATAATGGATGCTTCTCCTGTCATGCTTGAGCCTATCCAAACCTTAAGGTTTGAATGTCCTGCTGATTATGTTGGAGAGGTTTCCAAGCTTATTGGCAATAAAAGGGGGCAGATGCTTGATATGCAGCAGGAGGGAAATCATGCTGTTGTTCTAGGAAAGCTTCCTGTTGCTGAGATGTTTGGATTGTCCAGCGAGCTCCGTTCTGCTACTGGAGGCAGGGGAACATTCTCTTTAGTAGATCAGAATTTCGAGATAGTGCCGTATGAGCTTCAGGACGAAGTTATAAGGCAGATTAGGGCTAGAAAAGGACTTAAGCTTGAAGAAGATTCTTAAGGACCCGTAGCCTAGTTTGGATAAGGCGACAGCCTCCTAAGCTGTAGATCCGGGGTTCAAATCCCCGCGGGCCCGTTTCAGCTTAGATGAATACTTTTCCCTTTTTCAAAGGGAAAGTTTTATAAAAGAGTCAGAATTTCCATAAGAATACCGTAAACTACTCTTCTTAAGGAGTAGGAGGTAGGAGGACTATGATGAAAGAAATAATAACAAAGGCTAGAGAAAATTCTAAGAAGAGGAATTTTAATCAAAGTTTTGACTTGATTATAAATCTTAAGGATGTTGAAAGCATAGATTTCTTTATTGAGATGAAACATCCTGTCAAGGAAAACAAGATTTGTGCTTTCGTTGGTTCTGAGCTTTACGATGATGCAAAGAAATATTGTCATGAGGCAATTCATTCAGATGATTTTGCAAAGCAAGATGTGAAGAAGCTTGCTAAGGAATACGATTTATTTATCGGGCAGGCTAATATAATGCCCTTGATTGCTTCAACATTTGGTAGGGTTTTGGGAAGGCTTGGGAAGATGCCTAGTCCAAAGGCTGGAAGCATAGTGCCTCCAAATACCAATCTCAAGAATGTTATTGAAAGGCTATCTAAGACAGTAAGAATAAGAACTGCAGGAGGCTCTGTAATAAGAACTATTGTTGGGAAGGAAGATATGGATGATAGCAAAATAGAGGAAAATATAAACTGGATTCTTGACCAGTTGATGCATCATCTACCTAATGGTAAGGAAAACATTAAATCAATCATACTTAAAACAACTATGGGGAAGGGAGTTAAATGGCAAATCTAAAGAAAGAAGTTATTGTTCAGAAGATAAAAGAAGAGTTAAAGAACTATAAAGTAGTAGGCATAGTTTCGCTGGAAAACCTTCCTGCTGCACAACTGCAACAGTTGAGGCACAGGCTTAGAGGAACTGCCAACATCTTTGTAGCAAAGAAAAGGTTAATCAGACTTACATTCAAAGAGCTTGATGAATACATGACAGGGATGGTTGCACTTATATTCACGAATGAGAATCCTTTCAAGCTTGCCTCAATCCTAAGGAAGAACAGGACAAAGGCACCTGCCAAACCTGGCCAGATTGCTCAGGACGATATTGTTGTCAAGGCAGGCCCAACATCTTTCGCTCCAGGCCCAATAATAGGAGAACTTGGAGACATAGGCATAAAGACAGGGGTTGAAAATGGCAAGGTTGCCATAAAGAATGATTGTGTTGTAGTCAAAAAGGGGGAAGTAATAAGCAAGAAGGTTGCTGATCTCCTAACAAGACTTGATATAAAGCCAATGGAGATTGGTCTCCAGCTGAAAGCTGCCTATGAGGATGGAGTAATATTCAGCGGAGATGTCCTAAATGTAGATGAATCTGAATATATTGAGATGCTCAGAAATTCTTCAAAGGAATCATATGGACTGGCTTTAGAGCTTTGCTATCCAGCAAAGGAAACTATAAAGCCTTTAATATCAAAGGCGTACAAAGAAGGAGCTGGAATTGCCCTCTCGCAGAACATCTTTGTGCCAGATCTTATTGACAGGTTTATAGCAAGGGCAGAGAGAGCGGCTTCAGCATTAATGAGCATAAAATCATAATAAAGGAGGATGAAAATGGAATATATATATGCGGCAATGCTTTTGCATAAAGCAGGAAAGAAGGTAGATGAAGAAGGAATTAAGAAGGTATTGGAAGCAGCAGGAGTAAATGTTGATGATGCTAAGGTTAAATCCGTAGTTGCTTCCCTTGAAGGTGTTGATATTGATGCAGTAATTAAGGAAGCAATGAGCGCCAGTGCTCCTGTTCAGACAGCTTCTCCTGAGGAAACAAAAGAAAAGCCAAAGGAAGAGAAGAAAGAGGAAGAGGAGGAAAAGAGCGAGGAGGAAGCAGCTGCAGGACTCGGAGCTTTATTTGGTTAAATGAACTAAAAGCTGTGATGATTGATGGAGGAAGAGATAAATAGAAGCAAGTTAATAGAAGACTTAGGAAGCCTTAGAAAAGAGATTACAGAACTAAGAGCCAAAGAAAAGGAGGCAATGGCTGAAAAGGAGAAGAGATTTGCAGAGAAGAAAGAGGTAGGTAAAAAGATAAAAGAAACTTTCTCTGAAATCAACAGGATTAAGAGAGAAAGGGATGTCCTTGGAAGAGAGATTGCAGAGCTAAAGAAGAAAAGGACAGAGTTCAATGATAAAACAAGAAGGCTCATAGATGAAATAAAGAAGGTTAATAAGGCGAAGAAAGGTCTGAAGACAACGAGCAATCCTGAATTCTTACAAAAAGAGATTGAAAAGATTGAATTCAAGCTTGAAACTCAGGTGATGCCTTTTGAAAACGAAAAGAAGCTTAGAAAGGTATTGAAGGCAAAGCAGAAAGAGCTTAATGAGCTTTTAGAGCAAAATGAAGTATTGAAGAAGGCATTTGAGCTTTCTAAAGAGATTGATGAAACAAAGGCAATCTCCGATTCCACCCATCAGGAAGTTCTTGACAAAGCAAATAAGATAGAGAAGGCACATGAAAGGATTATTGAGCTTGCAAAAAGCATAGATGAACTTAGGAAAGAAGAGAAGGAGAAGAACGAAGAGTTTATAACGGCAAAGGAAGAGTTCTTAAAGATAAACAGGGCATTAAAGCAAAAGTTAGATGAAGTAAGGAAGGTTGAATCGAAGTTCTTAAAGGAAAAGAAGAGCATTGGCATTAGTGAGAAAGGATTGAAAGAAGAGATAGCAAAGAAAAAAGAAGCTGTTGATGATAAGATAAAGAAAGGGATAAAACTTACGACAGAGGATTTATTAGTTTTTCAGGGAAGCGAATTCTTGGAAGAAGAGGATGAGATTAAAAAGAAGTAGGATTGCTTATTGCTCTTTATATTCAAGTTTTTGGCAAAAGGATTTGTCCAAAAAAGAATAAAATGTATATTTGAAATCGCCCCATTTTATATAATTACCTACATAATGAGATACAGGCCTTGGCAGAAGACGATAAAAAAAGGAGGGAGGAGATAAAAATGACAAAGATTGTTTCATACGATGAGAATAACGATATCTTAGTTATCCATAAAGGGTTTTCAAGCGATGAAAAGTTTAAGGGAAACATAGATATGGGCGAATTAATATTAGATGTGTCTAGTGCTGGCAGAATCAGAGGCATTGAAGTTATTAATGCTACAGAATTTTTTAAGGATTTTAATGTTGATAAAAAAAATCTACAAGAGATAGTTGATGCTAATTTTAACGCATCTATTAAATCGAACATAATACTCATTGGAATTTTCATCAAGGTAAAAAATGTTAAGCAAGAAATATCTGCAAAGATAGCTGTTCCTTTAGAGATAGCGACTTTTTATTAAGGAGTTTGTCCGTAATATAATGATCACTTCAAGGCCTTATTCTGTTCATCTTTAAGAAGATACTGTGCGTCTTTTGTATGTTCGGGAAATAATGTTAAAGATTTAGAAATAAATGTCTTAAATTCTTCTTTCGGAAATAACTCAATTCTTCTTTTGAATAATGTTAATAATCTTAGAAATTCTTCTTTTGAGCGATGCGTTTTTGACAGAACTTCCTGCTCGTTTTTTGAAAATTCGGATATTAAAAATTCAGGAGCAATAAGTTTAATGTTCTCTGAAAAAAATATAGCTTCTGATTTGTAATTGCCACGAATTAATAGAGAAAATAATTCATTAGCATCAATAACAGCAATCATTTATTCCTCCATATACCTTTTAGACAGTCTTTCATTAACTTTTCTTCCTAATCTAAGGGCGTCTTTGTCAGTTAACTTACTTTTTGACTTGAATTCTTCCAAAAACTTAATATCTTCTATTTTCTGCAAAAAAGCTTCTCTTGCTACCGCTGACCAGTTTATTATTTCTAACTTTTGCATTTCTTCTCTTAACTCATCAGGTATAGATAAAGTTATGTTTGACATTTTAACTCCCCAGTGTAATTATGTGAACTCACAGGTTTATAAATCTTTTGGTAAGCTTGATATAGTGTTATCCCATAGTGTTTTTTATGCAACCAAAATCGTTAAATAGAATGACTTAGTAAAAAGTCATATGACACAAATAAAAGTCAATTATGCCTATGAGGTTATACTGCTTCTGCTAAAAAAGAGATGCACCAGAGAGAGCTTGCAAAAGAATTAAAGACATCTTTAACAAGAATCCAGTCAATCTTAAAAGAGCTAATGGATATTAATGCTTTGGACTACAAAGAAATAGGGAAAAATCATGTGTATTTTATCAAAAAAAATCTTATCTCAAAATCATTAATACTCAATGCTGAGAACTACAAATTAATAAGATTGTTGAGGAAACATACTTTTTTAGAACCTTTGTTTAGGGAAATTAGTGAAAGGTATCCAAATAAAATGATTCTATTGTTTGGAAGTTTTGCAAAAGGAACAGAAAAAAAAGAAAGCGACATTGACATTTATATAAACACGACAAACCAAAAGATAAAAGAAACTATCCAAAAGATGAATGATTTAATAAGTGTAAAGATTGGAAAGTTTAATCCAGATGATTTACTGATAAAAGAAATAATAAAGAATCACATAATCATAAGTGGAGGCGAAGAATACTATGAGAAAATCAAATTTTTTAACTAAACCGCATAAGAAATAAATTTCAGGAGATTTAAAATATAATTAAAATCAAAACTTTTCAAAGAGCAGATTAATAAAAACGATAAATTAAAATGAAATATCAAGTTTAGAAAAGGGTAAACTCATACAGAAACAACCACTTTTTCTCCAGAAAATTCAATAAGATCATTAGTTTCAGCTTCTAAATATAATTCAATTGCTTCTTTTATATTCTTTATAGCCTCTTCCTTAGTATTTCCCTCAGATATACAACCTTTTAAAGAGGGAACATAAGCAGTGTATCCTCCTTCCTCCTGTTCTTCTAAAATAATTGTTAGTTTCATAAAGAGATAATTAATTCGCCAATACATAAATATTACCTTTTCTGTTCTCTGTTGCATGATTAATACTACTTTCTAACATAGGTGCTTTTTGAACCAATCCATAAAGAAAAGAATGGGCCCGCCCAGATTCGAACTGGGGACCTCTGCCATGTGAAGGCAACATCATAACCGCTAGACTACGGGCCCTTACTAAAAATCGTTGAATGACAAGCAGTGAACTACTCATAACCTAACACTTTCAGTGTTGAAGTTATGGCTTCTTGCTTCATTGAGTCTTATTTGACAATATATTTTTGTTTTTTATATATTTTTTTATTCCAATTCGTCCATATCCTAACAAAGTTTGGAATATCGTCTTCTTGAAAAATGAGATAAATATTTTTCTCTTTCCATCGGAGAGATACCGAAAGGTTTATAAAAAGACTAAAACTCCCGCATCTTGAATATCCCCGTCTAGCTCAACGGCAGAGCGTTCGGCTGTAGATCCTGCTTTGATTTTTCCAGATATGGATAGCGTGATAAGTGGGCAGTTCTTTGCCAAGAGCGGTTACCGAAAGGTTCCTGGTTCAAATCCGGGGACGGGGATCTCAGCCCTGGTAGTGTAGAGGCCTATCATGGAGCCCTGTCGAGGCTCCGACCCGGGTTCGAATCCCGGCCGGGGCGTCATAGGCTGGTAGCTCAGCTTGGGAGAGCACTAGGCTTTTAACCTAGGGGTCGCGGGTTCAAGTCCCGTCCAGCCTATCGCTTTAAAAAGCGGGGTGCATAATGGTGAGCGATGAGTTTGATGTGAAAAGGCATATTCTATATTTTAAGCATGAGATTCTAAACAACGAAGAAGCAAACGAACTTCTTGAAAGGTATAAGATAACGAAGAAGAAATTACCGAGCATAAAGAAGAGCGATCCGGGTTTATCTGGATTGAATGCTAAGGTTGGAGATATAGTCAGGATAAGAAGGAAGAGTCCTACTGCCGGCGAATCTTTCTATTACAGGGTGGTTGTAAATGGTTAATTCAAATGGAGATATTAGCGCAAATGAAAGGAAAAGGATTCTTTTAGAGGCGCATTTTTCAAGGGCTAGTTTTGTTCAGTCCGATATAGAATCGTTTAATAAGTTTGTTGAGGAGGATTTGGCAAAGATTGCAAAGGAGAATAATCCTATTGAACCTACGATAATTCCTCCAAATGTTGATGATTTCAAAATAATGATTGATTCTGTCAAGATAGGGAAGCCTATGATTGTTGAGGCAGATGGCTCAGAGAAGCCTTTGTTCCCTCAGGAGGCAAGGATTAGAAATTTAACTTACGGGGCTCCAATATACTTAAGTGTAAGTTCTGTGATAAACGGGAAGACTTCTGACAGCTTTGAAACAGAGATTGGAGTGTTACCGATAATGCTTAAATCAAAATTCTGTCTTCTTAATGGGCTCAGCAGGGATGAGTTGATTGAGAAGGGAGAGGATCCAGATGATCCTGGCGGTTATTTTATTATCAATGGAACTGAGAGGATTGTGATAAAACTTGAAGACCTTGCACAGAACTGCTTTAGTGTTGAGAGGAACAGCATTGGGCCCGGGGAATACAGAGGAAGGATTTTTTCTGAATATAACGCTTTAAAGATAGCGCATAGCGTTGAAAGGTACAGCGACGGCATAATATATTTTAGTTTTGCAAGGGTGAAGAAAGCTCCTTTCGCCTTAATATTGAAGGCATTGGGGATGATAAGTGATCAGGAGATTGTTAAGGCAATTGATTTTCCAGAGGGGTTTAATGAGATTGTTACAAATCTATATGAAACATCGGGGATAAAGAACAGGGAAGAGGCATTGGACAGATTATCCAAGATTGTTGGAATAACACAATCAAGAGAGATTAGAATTGAAAGAAGTGAGGAGTTGCTTGACAATTATTTCCTTCCGCATCTTGGAACAGGAGAGAGCAGTAGAATGAAGAAGGCTGTCAATACATGCAAATACATAAAGAAATATCTTATGGTTATGAAAGGAAAGATAGAGCCAGATGACAAGGATCATTATAAGAACAAGAGACTGAAGATGCCAAGTGACCTTCTTGGAGATTTGTTCAGGGCAAACCTGAGGATACTTGTGAACGATATGCTTTATAATTTTCAGAGAATTGTTAAGCGTGGAAAATTCCCGGCAGTTAATGTTATCATCAGAGAAAAGTTGCTCTCATCAAGGATAAACAGTGCTATGGCAACTGGCAACTGGGTTGGTGGAAGAAAGGGCGTAAGTCAAAGGGTTATGAGATGGAATTATTTTGAGTTCCTTAGTCATCTTCAAAGGGTTGTTAGTCCGCTTTCAACAAAACAGGAAAACTTTGAGGCAAGGAATCTTCATAGCACACATCTTGGAAGGCTTTGTCCTGTTGAAAGCCCAGAAGGAACAAGTATAGGCCTGAAAAAGAACCTTGCTTTGCTTGCCTCTGTATCAAAGGGGGTTAAGGAAGAAAAGGTGATTGAAGAGCTTAAGAGCCTTGGAATGAAGGAGGCGTGGTGATTCTCATGACAGATGTTTTTGTTAATGGAAATTTTGCCGGAAAGGTAGATAATGCTGAGGAATTTGTAGAAGAGGTTAGAGCAAAAAGAAGAAAGGGGACTCTTTCTTCAGAGGTTAATATTGCTTATGACGATGAGATAGATGCTGTTTTTGTTGAATCATCGAGCGGAAGGCTTAGAAGGCCTTTAATTGTTGTGAAGGACGGGAAGCCTTTGCTTACAAAGGAGCACCTTGAAAAACTGAAGAATAAGGAAATGGGCTGGGAAGAGCTTGTTAAAAAAGGTATTATTGAATATTTGGATGCCAATGAGGAGGAGAATGCCTTGGTTGCATTCTACGAAGAGGAATTAACGCCCGAACATACACATTTGGAAATTGCACCAATTGCCATGCTTGGACTCTGTGGCTCTTTAGTGCCTTTCTGCAACTATTCGCCAGGAGCAAGGATTTCAATTGGAGCAAAGAATCAGAAGCAGTCTATCGGCGTATATATGATTAATTATCACAACAGAATGGATATGGATGTTAGCATACTTAATTACCCGCAGAAGCCTATTGTTCGAACAGATATGAATGAGATTTCAGGCTCTGATAAGCATCCTATTGGACAGAACTTTGTTGTTGCAATCTCTTCTTATGAGGGCTATACGATCGAGGATGCAGTGATTTTTAACAGGGCTTCAATTGACAGGGGGCTTGCAAGGAGCACCTATTACAGGCCTCTTATTGCAGAAGAGATGAGATATGCTGGAGGACTTTCTGATAAGATAGAGATTCCTGATAAAGAGGTTAAGGGTTATAGGTCTGAGACAGATTACAGATTCCTTGAAGATGACGGCATAGTTTATACAGAGGCAAAGATGCATGAGGAGAATGTTGTTATTGGAAGAACCAGTCCGCCAAGATTTCTCTCAAGCACTGATGAATATAACTTTGTCAGCGAAGAGAGAAGGGAGTCATCCATGCTGCTTAAACATGGGGAGGAGGGGATAGTAGATAATGTTTTCATTACAGAGAATGAAGAGGGGCATAAGCTTGTTGAGGTTAAGATGAGACAGCCGATGATCCCTGAGGTGGGGGATAAATTTACTTCAAAACACGGCCAGAAGGGAATTATAGGGATGATAGTGCCACCAGAGGATTTGCCTTTCTCAAATTCTGGTATTATTCCTGACATGATTACATCGGCTCATGGTATTCCTTCAAGGATGACTTTCTCGCATCTTATGGAGCTTATAGGAGGAAAGGTTGGGGCCTTAGCCGGAAGATTTATTGATGGAACGCCTTTTGATAATGAAAAGATAGAGGATCTAAGAGAGGAACTGAAAAGCCTCGGCTTCAGGGATACTGGTGTTGAGACATTCTATAATCCAAAGACTGGGGAAGAGATGGAGATGAGGATTTTTGTCGGTAATATATATTATATGAGATTAAGGCATCTTGTTGCGAATAAGATTCATGCAAGGGCAAGGGGGCCGATACAACTGCTTACAAGACAGCCTACTGAGGGAAGAGCAAAGCAGGGTGGCCTAAAGCTTGGAGAGATGGAAAAGGATACCATTGTTGCTCACGGGGCTTCAATGGTGCTTAATGAGAGGTTTAACGCTGATTCTGTGAAGCTTCCTGTTTGCGAGAAATGTGGGATGTTTGCTATGTATGACAGGTATAAGAACATACATGTTTGTCCTAACTGCGGTGAAAACATAGATGTATCTTATGTTGAGATTAGTTATGCCTTTAAGTTATTCAGCGATGAACTTAGGGCAATGGGAATAAACACGAGGTTTGGGCTTCGTGATAAATTTTGAGGTGAAAAAATGGATATAGATTCAATTCCTGTGTATAAGCTTATAGACTGGATAAGTTTTGAGGTGCTTAGCCCAAAAACTATTCAGGATATTGCTGCGGTAAAGGTTGTTACTCCTGAACTTTATGATAAAGAAGGATATCCTGTTGACGGCGGTTTAATGGATACAAGAATGGGGGTTATTGATCCCGGCTTAAGGTGCAAGACCTGTGGTGGCAGGATACATGAATGCCCGGGCCATTTTGGTTATATTTCACTTGCAAGGCCGGTCATACATGTTTTGTATGCAAGGATAATACTTGAACTGCTGAGAGGAACCTGCAGGAGTTGTGGCAGGGTCTTGGTAAGCGATGATAAGAAGAACAGCATCCTTAAGGAGATAAAAAAGATCAATGAAGAGGGAAGCAGAGACGATGTCATTTCCTATATTTCCGGGATTATTTCAAAGCTAAAGAACTCAAAGAAATGTCCGCACTGTAATGCTGAGCAGAAGAAGATTACGCTTGAGAAGCCTACAACAGTTCTTGAAGATGACAAGAGGATTACTCCAATAGAGGTTCGAACAAGACTTGAAAAGATTCCTGATGATGATTTAAGGCTGTTTGGACTGAATCCTAAAACTGCTAGACCTGAATGGCTTGTCATTACATTATTTCCTGTGCCTCCTGTTGCAATGAGGCCTTCAATATCTTTGCAGACTGGTGAGAGAAGCGAGGATGATTTAACGCATAAGCTTGGAGACATAGTCAGGATAAATCAAAGGCTTTTTGAAAACATAAATGCTGGTGCTCCGGAGATTATCATAGAGGATTTATGGGATTTGTTGCAGTATCATGTTACAACCTATTTTGACAACAGAATAAGTCAGGTGCCTCCCGCAAGGCATAGAAGTGGTCAGCCTCTAACAACACTTACAGAAAGGATTGTATCAAAAGAGGGGAGGATAAGGTATAATCTTGCTGGCAAGAGAACTAATTTCTCTTCAAGGACTGTTATCAGCCCTGATCCTATGATAAAGCCTGATGAGGTTGGTGTGCCAAAGGTTATTGCTATGGTTCTTACTGTTTCTGAAAGGGTCAGGGAATGGAATATGGATTATTTGAAGGGATTTGTTGAAAGAGGTCCAAACAAATATCCGGGAGCGAACTATGTTGTCAGGCCTGACGGAAGAAGGAAGAAGATTACTGACGAGACAAGGGAGCAGTTGCTTGAGGAAATTCAGCCCGGCTACAAGGTTGAGAGGCATCTTATTGACGGCGACATTGCATTGTTCAACAGACAGCCTTCATTGCACAGGATGAGCATGATGGCTCATCGGGTGCGGGTTCTGCCTTATAGAACATTCAGGCTTAATCCAATTGTTTGTTTTCCATATAATGCCGATTTTGACGGGGATGAGATGAACCTTCATATACCTCAGACCGAGGAGGCAAGGGCCGAGGCTGAGCGTCTTATGATTGTTACAAAACAGATTGTATCACCTAGGCACGGCTTTTCCATAATGGGTGTTCTTCAGGATGGGATCAGCGGGAATTATATACTGACAAAGCTTATGAATCTTCCGAGAAAGGAGGCTATTGCATTGCTTGGTTCTGCCTCCCTCCTTGATTATGTTGATAAGTTGCCAAAGAAGGAAATGATTAGCGGCAAAGAGATTTTCAGTGTTTTATTGCCTGATGATTTCAATTTCAGGGGAAGCTGCAGGGATCCTGACGAATCAGAGGTTATTATTGAGAACGGAAAGCTGATTGCTGGAGTCATGGACAAGAAGAATCTTGGAGAGGAATCAGAGCTTATGATTCGCGAGATTAATAAGCACTATGGCGATGAATTCACTATGGAATTCATTGGAAATGCTTTGAGGCTTGGTGATGCTGTTCTTATGAAATATGGATTCTCTGTGTATGTTAGCGATTCTGATTTGCCTGAAAAGGTTGAGGCATTGATTAATGAAGAGCTTGAAAAGGCCAAGCAGGATGTTGATATTCTGATAGAGAAGTACAGGAATAAAGAGCTTGAGAGATTGCCGGGAGCAACACTTCTTGAAAGCCTTGAGACAAAGATTGTTGAAAGATTGAACAAGGCAAGGAATAATTTAGGAAATATTGTTAACAGGAATTCGGATAAGCTGACTCCAAGCCTTATAATGGCGAGGAGCGGGGCCAGAGGAAACCTGCTTAATCTGACACAGATTACCGCATGCATCGGACAGCAATCTCTTCGTGGGAAGAGGATTGAAGGCGGCTATAAAGGCAGGACTCTTTCTTCTTTTAAACGAAATGATTTGAGCCCTTCAGCAAGGGGATTTATTGAGAGTGGATTTAAGGAAGGAATGAAGCCTTATGAATTCTTCTTTGCTTCAATGACTGGGCGGGATTCTTTGATGGATACTGCATTGAGAACGCCTAAATCAGGTTATCTCTATAGAAGATTGTCAAATGCCCTTCAGGATTTGAAGGTTGCAGACGATACTAGCGTGAGGGATGGTAATGGCAATATTGTTCAGTTCAACTATGGAGATGATGGCTTGGATGTGAGCAAAACTGAAGGAGGCAGGATTAATGTTGATTATATAATTGCAAAGAATCTTGAAAAGGTGGATTAAATATGGACAATGCTATATTTTCGGAATATGAAGGCTTGTTGCCTAAGAAGCTTATTGAGGAGATTAAGCAAAAGGCCCAAAAGGGCATATCAAAGAAGCAGTTGAAAGCAATACTTGATGATTGTGTTGAAGAGGTTAAGAAGGCTTCTGCCCAGAGCGGAGAGGCGATAGGACTTGTAACTGCGGAATCCATTAGCGAACCGGCCACTCAGATGACTCTTGATACTTTCCACTATGCAGGTGTTTCAGAGATGAATGTTACTGTTGGACTGCCGAGGCTTATTGAGATTTTTGATGCCAGAAAGAATTTAAAGACGCCTAGCATGGAGATTTATCTTAAGGATAAGAAGAAGTTATCCAATAAAGAGGTAGAAAGGATTGCTGCAAAGATAAAGGCCTTGAGATTTGGTGATATTGTTCAGGAGTTTAAGATAGATATTGCAAATTATAAGATAACTGCCTCTTTGAATAAAGAGGAGCTTGATAATGCAGATATGACTGCATCTGATGTTATTGCCCTGCTGAGAAAGAAGACAAAGATTGCCAAGTTTTCAAAGGGCAAGAATGATGAGATTATTGTTGATGTTGAGATGAAGAAGGATAAAGGACCGAACGAGCTCTTCAGAATCAGGGAAAGGTTGGAGGAGCTTATTATTGCCGGAATAAAGGGGATTAAGCACGTTCTTCCTGTGGTGAGGCAGGATGAAGACGGGAATAAAGAAGTGGTAATGCTTACTTCAGGAAGCAATCTTAAAGAGGTTTTGAAGTTTGATTTTGTTGATAAGACGAGAACGATAAGCAACGATATATTTGAGGTTGAGGCTGTGCTCGGAATAGAGGCGGCAAGACAGAAAATTATTGATGAGGTTAAAGGGGTTCTTGATGAGCAGGGTATTGATATTGATATAAGGCATATTATGCTTGTTGCTGACACTATGTGTCTTACTGGAGAGATAAGAGGTATTACAAGGTATGGCATAATAAAGGGGAAGCAGGGTGTTTTGGCGTCTGCATCTTTTGAGACTCCTATAAGGCATTTCACGAATGCTACACTGAGCGGGGCAAAGGATCATCTTAGTTCAGTAATCGAGAATGTGATGCTCAACCAGCCTGCTCCTGTCGGCACGGGATTGCCAAAGGTTCGTTATGTTGGGATAATTAATAAAGAAGAATAAATGGGTGAATCTTATGGAAAAAGGGCTTGATTTGCTTAGGAAGAATCTTAAGAGTGATAAGCTGAGATTTGGAGAGAAGGAATGTATTAAGGCAGTGATGGCTGGAAAGGCAGACAAGGTTTTTGTTGCTTCTAATGCTAAGGACGAATTGAAGGAGAGATTAGAGAGGTATGCAAAGCAGGGCGGGTTTGAGCTCATTCTCTTAAATTCTACAAACATTCAGCTCGGTGCAATATGCAAAAAGCAATATAATATTGCTGTAGCAACATTAGTTAAATGAAAGCAGGGAAGAATGGCTATTGGCATAAAATATAATCAAGAGATTTTGAAGTATATGAAGATCTTTGAGAATATTACGAGGACACGGCTGAAGGACTGCTTTGAGGACAAAAAAGGCGTAATTAATTTCTTCATTGATAAAAAGATGGCAGGAAAGGCTATTGGGAAGAATGGTGTGAATGTTAGAAGGATAAGCGAGGCTTTGAACAGAAAGATTAGGATTGTGGCTTACAGCGATGATTTGAAAACATTTTTAAACAACCTTCTTTTTCCAAATGTTGTTGAAGATATTGAGATTAATGACAGCGTAGTTATTTTAAAAGATAAGGATTTCCAGAAGAAGAGCAGGATTATAGGAAGCAAGGCTTCAAATCTTAGAAATTATGAATACATAGTTCAAAGGTTTTTTCCTTTTGTAGAAGAGATAAAGGTTGTTTAGGAGGATCAAGATGGGTAAAAAGACAAATGGGATCTTTACTGCTAAAAAGATAGCTAAAAGAAGGAAGAAGGATAAATTAAAGGATAAGAGGCATAAGAGCAGGGTTTTCAATCTTAGGATTAAATCAGATCCTTTGGAAGGGGCTTCTATGGCGAAGGGGCTTGTTCTTGAGAAGGTCCAGATTGAGGCAAAACAGCCAAACTCTGCTATGAGAAAGTGTGCCAAGGTTCAGTTAACTAAGAATGGAAGAAAGATTACTGCTTTCCTGCCCGGAGATGGAGCCACAAAGTTCGTTGACGAGCATGATGAGGTTATTGTTGAGCGTATAGGTGGCAAGATGGGAAGAGCCAAGGGAGACATTCCGGGAGTAAGATGGCAGGTTATCAAGGTTAATGATCAGTCTTTAGAGGCTTTGCGTGCCGGAAAGATTCAGAAGGCTAGGAAGTAAGAAACCTAAAGTTTTATTAATTCTAATATCAAGAATAGTTTAGTATGGCTTTAATAGAAAGCAAGAAGAAGGAACAGGAGCCTCCAAAGGAGGAGAATGTTTTCAAGGAGTCTGACAGCAAGATAGGGATTGCACAGATTTCCAAGCTTGCTGAGAGGGTTGATGGGTTGGAGAGCAAACTGAGGCTTCTTGAGAATAAGATTTCTTTGGTTGAGAAGAAGGAAGAATCTGTAGAGAAGAATGTAATAAGCATTAACAATCGTAGCTCGGCAAGGCTTGATGAGATTAATAAGGCGATAAGGGATTTTAAGGATAGGCTTGATGATTTTAATGAAAGGTTTGAGCAGATGATTGATGAGGTTAGAAGCAAGGGGAGCAAGGCTGAGCTTGACACGATAAAGAAATATCTTGAATACTGGAAGCCAATTGAGTTTGTTACGCGAGGAACTGCTGAGAAGATGATTGAAGATGCAATAAAAAG
>JASGME010000004.1 GCA_030156615.1 Candidatus Woesearchaeota archaeon
AGAAACTGAAAAATGGTAGGATATTATTCAACTTCGGATCCTTGGAATCCTGAAGTTAAGAGAAAGGATAACATAGAAGGAGATTTATCTATAAGTAGAGTTGGCACAACGATTACAGAAGGACAAGGAGTAGGCGGCACCTTTAGAGAAACATTAACAAATGCAATGAGACTTGGTGTCAGAAGGGTTGAATTAGCTTTGCAGGCAGCAGGAAGCCAGCCAAGGACAGGAGCTGAATCATACGGTAAAGCTATCAGACAAGATATAAAGGATATGGCTAAGGTAAATAAGATAAAAATTCATAGCGTTCATTCTCCTGTTCAAGTAGGAAATCTTTCAGGATTAGGAAGTCGCGGTTTCTCAGAAGAAGAGAGAGAAGCAGAATTAAACGAAGTTAAAAAAGCAATTGATTTTGCTGCTGATGTATCTGAAGGAGGAACCTCTATAGTTGTTCATACAGGAGAGTTTCCAAGAAACATAAGCGATGTGAATGCATATGAAAAAAACGGAATAAAATTTGAAGCCTATCCGGGAGAAGAAGAGAAGAAGATATTCTCTTTAGTGGATGAAAGGACAGGTCAGGTTATAAAGAGTATAAGAAAGGATATTCCTATGACCATCCCTGAATGGAAAAAGAATAGTAAGGGAGAATATGTGGATGAAAACGGGAATCCTATCTCAGACATAAACGATATGGTTCCTGAAACAGATGAGAATGGCGTTGTAAAGTTTAAAGAGGCAAATTGGAATGATATTGAGAAAGAAACTCGATCATACAATATGCTATTGGATAGGATGAGGAAGGAAGGAAAGGATATCCCTTTCAAGAAAACTCATATCTCTCCAGCAGAATATGCCTATTTTTCTACTTTGGATGCTCAGGAGAAATCGGCGCAGGGCTGGGCAGATTATCACAGGGCTAATGCAATTCAAGAGAAGAAAGAGTTGGATAACCTGAGGAACATACCAGAATCAGAGATGAACGAAGAAATGAAGGCACGAAAAAGACAACTCGAAGCAAGAGTCAGGTCTTCTATGGAAACTGCGATGGGTCAAGAAATGCAGGCGCAGGAGATAAGGAATGTAAAGAGACATATTATCCCCGTTGACGAGTATGCAAAAGAAAAGAGTTTTTCATCTCTTGCTGAATTAGGAATTTTCGCATATCAGGAAGAAAAGAAAAAAGGACTAAAAGAACCAATATTCATTGCGCCAGAAAACATATTCCCTGAAATGGGTTATGGAAGTCATCCAAATGAGCTTGTCGAGATGGTTGAGAAGAGCAGGGAAAAGATGGTCGAACTACTTACAAAAAAGAAAATTCCTGATCCAAGCAGTATAGGAAAGAATGGAGCTCGTGTTGAAATGGATAATCCTTATTATCAAGAGGGAATGAGTGAAGAAGAGGCAAGGAGAATTGCAAAGGAGCATATTAAAGCTACATTCGACACACAGCATCTTGGGATGTGGTTTAGATACTTCAACAAAGAAGGAAAACAATTCAACTCAGAAGAAGAGAAGATGGAGGAATTCAATAAATGGTATGAGGATTGGGTTGAAAAGATGCAGAAGAATGAAATAATTGGTAATGTTCATATGGTTGATGGTAGTGGAAGAGGGCACAGTCATCTTCCAATTGGTCAAGGAGAACTTCCTGTTAAAACTGCGATTCATAAATTAATTGAGCTTGGCTATGAAGGAAATATTTCCTCAGAAGGACATACTGAAGGAAACATAAGACAGATTGTTCAGGCTTGGAATGAACTTGGCTCTCCGATATATGGTGCAGAACTTGGCTATGGTGGACGAGGAAGAGTTAACAACTGGACAGATATTCAAAACTCTTACTTTGACAAGATACAAACTCCATACTTCGTTGTAGGAAGTTATGCCCCTTCAGATGAATGGAAGCTGTGGAGCGAAACCCCTCTTGAATAAAGACATAGCCAAAGCCGCATAAAAGGAATATTTAAATATTAATATTATCAAGTTTAAAATCAAGTGGTTTTTATGATGACTGAGAAAAAAGAGGGTGGTCCTGTTAAGAACTATAAACAAAGAGATATAGATATAGCATACGAATTCTCCAAGAGAGCATATAAAGAGTTTGGAGACTTTATAAAATCTATTGTAATCTTTGGAAGCAGAGCCAGAAAGACTGAGAATCAAAAATCAGATCTTGATATTCTCATAATTGTTGATGATGTTAGTTATGTCATAACTCCAGAATTGAGCGAATCGTATAAAAGAATAATGAATACAATAATAAATGAGGTTTCAGAAAATATACATGCAACAACCCTAAAGCTTAGCTCTGTTTGGGATTATTTGATGAAATCAGATCCAATCATTATAAATATTCTGAGAGAAGGGTTAGCAATTCTTGATTCCGGGGTTTTTGAACCATTGCAGATGCTTCTCTATTCTGGAAAAATAAGACCGTCAAAAGAGTCAATATATGGGTTCATAGAAAGAGCTCCTTTAGCATTGACAAGCTCAAAAAACAGGATACTCCAAGCCCTTCAAGACATCTATTGGGCTTGCATAGATTCTGCTCATGCAGCTTTAATGAGCTTAGGTTATCTACCTCCTGTCCCTTCTAAAGTTGTTGATTATATGAGAAAAGCTAAAGAGTTCTCTGAAGAAGACATATTGCTGGTTGAGAGAGTTATGTCTTTATATAAGAAGTTAAAGGTAAATGAATTGAAAAAATTTACAGGAGCAGAACTTGATTCTCTTATGGAAGACACAGAAGCCTTTATTCAAAGAATGTCTGTAATTATAGATAAAAATCTCAAATCATAAAAATTATCTTTTCTTCGCTAAAAGTTTCTTTAAATCAGAATCCTCAGATATTATGTATTTATCAATCTCTTTCCTTGCTTCTTCCCGCTTCCTTTGATGCTCTTTTAAAAAATTGTTTATCTTGTTAATCAGAATTTCTTTGCATTCTCCGCACATTATTTCTCCCTTGAGGCATTTTCCTCTTATGTTATTAAGCTCAGAATCATCTAACATGAAGAGCATATAATAATATTGATAAACTGAGCAGATATCAGGATTACCCCCATATTTTCTTTGCTCTTCAACAGAAATTCTTCCTCCAGTGAATGCCTTCATCACTTTAGCTCTAACCTCTTCTTCAGAGTCAGTTGTAAATATTGCACTTGATTCATTAGATGCTGACATCTTTTCTACTTTTTGAAGCCCAGGCAAAAATCCAGATTGTATTGAAGCCGGTTTATAATATCCAAGCTTAGGAAGTACATCCCTTGCTAATCTAAAATGAGGATCCTGATCAATTGCATGAGGAATTAGACAAGGAACATTCCTACCCTCTATCTCGCTCTTAAGGATTGCAGGAACTGCTTGCATTGATGTAAAGAATATCTGGCCAATGTTGGAACTTTCTTTAAGACCGAAGCTAGCCCTTATCATCGAAAAGGTAATTTTTTTGGCTATCTTTGCTGCATATTTATATAAAGCCCCTGCTAAATCAGTATCTGTAAATATTATCGTTTTTTTTGGATTGAAGCCCAATGCAATAACATCAAGAGCATTCTCATAAGCTAATCTATTTGTTTCTTCAAGCGATAGCTTCTCGTTAAAATAAAATTTCTCATCATCAGTCATCTGGAACCATAGCTCAACATCAAATTTATCTTGAAGCCATTTAGTGAATATCCATGGCACAAGATGTCCTAAATGAATCTTTCCGGAAGGCCCTCTCCCTGTGTATAAAAAGAATTCATTTCCTTTTTCATACTCTGATAAAAGCCAGTCTAAATCACGATGAGCGAAGAAGATTCCTCTTTTTAAAAACGGATGAAGCTCCCCACTAACCTTTTCAAACCTTTTTAGAAGATTTTCATCTATCCTGCTTACTCCAAATTCCCTGATAACCCTATCGTAATCAATATCCCCACTAACCTTCCAAGGTGTTATTTCAAAGCTCTTTTCTTTCATCTTCAAAATAAGCATATAAATATTATATAAAGATTATGCTCATCCTTCAAATACGATTATACTCAAGATGTATTAGAACATATAAAAAGTTATAAATTAATGATTTCTACTAAAAATAATGGGATTCAAAAAAAAATTAGCAACAATTGTTATTACTGCTGCCGTTGGCATAGGATCTATTGGATGTTCAAAACCGAATGCAGTTATTTTAGAACAAAATAGTCAAGCTCAAAACATTGAGTATGTTTCTCAAAAAGATGCTTCCAAAGAAGGTATTAGTTATCTCTCTGGAACTGTAGTTGGTGTTGATGAGGAAAAATTCTCAATAACTGGTGGAGGCAGTTTTGCCAAAACAAACGGAGATTTCTATTACGAGATAATAAGAGTCAAAGATGAAGATGGAGATATCAAAAAAATCTTGTATCCTTATTCAACTCCATACGAAAACGGCGATTATATAACGCTTCATTACGAAGAAAAAGATTCAATCAATTACAATGAACTGGTTAAGGATTATAGGTATAATGCCTTAAGAACCATGGAACCTCTCCAAAAGGGAAAAATTGAAGGGATAGATGGAATTGTTTCAGATAATCAAGATTAAATATGCATTATGGCAAAAGAAACAGTTTATGGAATAATCTCTGACATTCATAACGGCATAGAAAAGGTCGGGCCAGCTATAGAAATCCTAAGAAAACTTGGAGCTGAAAAACTAATTATCAATGGTGATATTAGTAATCAGAAAGAGACTCTCGAAGAAAGTCAGTATGGAATCGCAAGAGTTCTTAATTACATTGGAATGAGTGAATTAGAAGCATATGTTCAACCGGGCGGACACGAATCCTTTCTTTCATTCAATCCAGTTCTTGATTATTTAACAAGCATCTATCAAAATATTATTGATGCTACAAAGATAAGAAAAGTTGACCAAAAGGATCATTCATTAGTGTTCCTCCCAGGCTCAGATTATCTTGCTACTGGTGAATATCTTATAGGAAATAGTGAAAAGACAGGAAAATACATAAAAACAAACAATGGATTAAAAGAATTTAACGATATTGCAGAATATTTTGAAGAATTAAAAAAAGGGAATGCTGATGGGGTTATAGAATATTTTAATATGAAGGATTTAGAAAGCCTCGTTAATGATCCAGAGAGAACAATAGTAATTTGCCATGTGCCAAGGAAATTCTATAATCTAGATAACTGCGTAGATATGGCAGATTTTGGAGAAGCAAAAGAGGATTTTATTTATGATGGAAAACCGATTAGAAAAGGGAGCATCTTCTCTAAGAAAATAGCTAAAAGGCTTGAGAAATCAGGTTTTCCAATTGAGCTAAAGAAAGAAAACAGAGGAAATGAAGACTTAAAAGAAATTTATGAAAGGATTGGAATTAATAAGGCAATAAGCGGTCATTTTCACGAGAGTGCTCATAGAGCAAACGACGCAAAAGGCAATCATGTCAAGCAAGAAGAAAAGGTTAATGAATTATTTTGGAATGCATCCTATCTAGAAGGAAATTTAGTAGGAATTCTTATCGCAAATGATTCTTTTGTTAGTTATCTCAATATAAACCTTAAAGACTATTTAAGATAGGTTTTATTTTTGTGTTATTATAACAAATCTTAATCTATAGGAAAAAAACTTAAAACCAAAGATTTATAATCAAATTTATCACTGCTATTAAAATGGAAGAACAAGAAATTAAAAACAAGGCATACATCTTTGCACTGGAAAATGCAATCAAACATAATGGAAAAGCAAGCAAAGGTGCCATCATTGGCAAGCTAATTGCAATGAACCCTTCTATTAAACAAAACATAAAAGATATTGAATCTATTCTTGATGATATTATAGATAAAGTTAACTCTCTCAACGAAGAAAAACAGCTTGAAGAATTGAAAAAACTCGATGAAGCTCGTTACAACTCTCTATTTGAAAAGAAAGAGAAAAAGATGCCAGAACTACCAAATGCCATAGAAGGAAAGGTTGTTACCAGAATTCCACCAGAACCATCTAAATATCCACATATTGGACATGCATTATCATTTCTTATCAATTATGTATATGCAAAGAAATACAATGGAAGAACAATACTCCGTTTTGAAGATACAAATCCTCTAAAAGCATCTCAAGAGTATGTGGATGCAATCTATGATGGCCTAGATTACATAGGAATAAAACCAGATGAAATCAGATTTGCTTCAGATGATATGGAATTATTATATAGCTACGCAGAAAGATTGATTGATGAAAACAAAGCCTATGTTTGCTTCTGCGATAGAGACAAAATAGCTAAGTTAAGAGCTGAAGGAAAGGAATGTGGATGCAGAGAAAAAAATAGCGGGAATAACAAAGAAGAATGGAGAAAGATGCTTGAAGGCAAATATCAAGAAGGAGAATGTGTGTTAAGACTAAAAGGAGATATGAAATCAAAGAATTTTGTTATGCGAGATCCAGTAATATTTAGGATAATAAAACAAAATCATTTTAGACAAAAAAACAAATATGTTGTTTGGCCAATGTACGACTTTGAGAACTCTATTGAAGATTCAATAATGGGCATAACACATATCTTAAGGAGCAACGAGTTTGGCAATATGAGAATTGAATTACAGAACTACATAAAAGATTTATTAAAACTCTCAAAACAAACAATTGTTCAGTATGGTAGATTTAATATTATCGGAGGCATCTCTCAAGGAAGAGAAATTAGGGATTTAATAACATCGGGAAAGGTTAAAGGATGGGATGACCCTCGTCTTGTTACCTTAAAAGCCCTAAAAAGAAGAGGCATTGTAAAAGAAACCTTTTTGGAACTTGTAAAACAAGTTGGTCTATCAAATACCCCTACAAATATCGATTGGAGTCTTATAAGTTCATTAAACAGGAAAATACTTGATGATAAAACTCCAAGATACTTCTTTATTAAAGAATCAGTTGAGATTGAAATTGAATCAGTTGATGAAAGAATTATTCAGGTTAAGAATCATCCAACTAAAGACCTAGGAACAAGAAGCTTCAAAATTAATGGAAAATTTATTATTGAGAAAGAGGATTATGAAAATTTTGAATCAGGTAAAATATATAGATTAATGGATTGCCTTAATTTCAAAAAAGAAAAAGACAAGTTTTTGTTCCACTCTTTTGATTACAAAGAACTTCCTAAAAATTCAGCTATTGTTCAGTGGCTTCCTTCATCTGAAGAGAATATTGAAGTTAGAATACTAATGCCTGATGGAAATGAAATCAAAGGCATTGGTGAAAAATATCTTAAAGAACTTAAAGAAGGCAGCATTATCCAATTCCAGAGATTTGGTTTCTGTAGACTAGATTCAAAGGAGAAAATGTTGTTTGTGTTTTCACACAAATAAAACATAAATAAAATAAAAGATTCACTTTACAATATTGAGCACTGATAGGATGCCATGAAATATAAAAACCATTGCAACAAGGAATACTAATAACCTTTGAAATCTTAATATTAAAATCCCTCCTATAATGTAACTCACTCCTAAAAACATTCTGGCTGCTTTTTCAGGTCTCTTCATTTTTTGCCTCCTTCGTATATATTGTTTTTGCTATTATTATCATCCCTTCAATAATAAAACCTCCACCTAAAATATATTTAACAGATGCAGGTTCAATTAGAACAAAAAGTGCCATTCCTATGTATATTGCTGAAGAGAATATTGCGCTTATATTCTTTGGCAAGAATGTTGTTTCTGTAAGCCTGTCGAGAGTTTTAAAGAAAGCTTTATCTCTTCCAAACAAAGATTTAATAGGATTCGGTTTGTTTTTTATCTGATTTCTAACGCTCTTCCAGAAGTCTGCGAAGAAAATCAGATTAAAGAAGATCGCTAATATAAACAAAGAGATGATATGCGTTAGGCCACTAAAATAATCACCCCATGTTAAGAGAAGCCCAATCTCATCTAAGAAGAGACCAAGTCCAATCCCATACATAATCGCAGTTGTTGATTTCTTAACCTTAGGCTTTTCAGTTATAGAAAGCCAACCTGCAATAGCAATGAGTAAAACTCCAAAGTAAAAGTGATGAATATGATATCCAAATAAGATAATATTGCTGCCAATATAAAAATTAGTCCCTGGCAGACTTCCAGCCTTTGCAGCTTGTGCAAACTCAGAATCCGCTGATCCTGCAATTAAAACAAGCAATCTTATCGATATTAAACTAATTAAAAATGAAGCTGCTATGATAAATGGAAGACCTTTTTCTTTTATATTCATAAAAATGTAAAGTAAAATAAGATATAAAAAGATATCTTTTTCAATTAGAATTTATGGATGAATCAGTCAAAACCGAAAAGAATAAAAACAGAATTGAATAAGACTCTTTGAGAATAACCAAATCAAAAAAGATTTAGGTTAAAAGAGGTGAGACTATGAAGTATTTAAAGATTTTAAATCTCCTATTTGTGCTCTTAATCTTTGGGGGAATAGGATTAGCTCAGGAAACAGAGCAAGCAGAGATTAATGAAACAATGGAAGCATTTGATGAACCTATTATTACATCAAATGAAGAAAACACAACTTCTGATGAAAATGAGCTTGAAGAAGAGTTAAATGAAACTGAATTATTAACTGAAACGGAATTAGAAGCTACAGAAGAGTATGAAGAAGACTATGATGAAGAATATGCAGTGGAAATTCCAAATGTTCCTGAAGAAGATTTAGAAGAAGCCAAGACATTTGCATATCCTTTAGGCGCAGAGTTGAGGATGTTACAGCTTGAGAAGGCAATTGAGAGAAACATTGCTTCAGGAGAATTGATTATAGAAGAAATTAAAGATGAAAATCTAACAACAGAAACAGATGCTCTAGAATCAATTTTAGATGAATTAAGGAGTTTGCTTGAGGAAGTTAAATCTTACGATTTTAATCAAGGAAAGTCCTCAGAAGAAATGGCATTAGATTTCGTTGAGTTAAAGGCCGAGGCAAGGGAATTGACAACTCTTTTCAGAGAAACTGCAACAAATATAACAGGCAATATGCATCTTGAGATAAGAGAAAGAGTTAATGAAAGAATTAGGGAATTTAAAGAATCTCAGCAAAGAGAAATAAATGAACTAAAAAACAGATACAATAAAAGAGTTATGGAAGAGATTGCAGTCCAAGCTGGATTAGATGATGAAGTGACTGAGAAAATAAGGCAGGGAAACATTAATGTAGATGAATATAAGGAAACTCTGAAAGAGAAGATTGCTGAAAAAGGCAACAATATTGAGAAGCATGCTGCTTTGAACAATATGGTTAATATGAATGTTCGAGCAACCCAGACAAAGGAGATGACAAGGGAGCAGGGCTCAGATGTATTACGCAATGTTGAAGCAAATACAGAAAGAATAAGAAAAAATGTTGAAGAGAGAGCACATAAAGAAGAAATTTCAGGCTCTGACGAAGAAGTAGATGAAGTTTTAAAACAAGATAACATGAACTCTAACGACAAAAGAAACAATTCAAACAATTCAGGTGATGAAGAATGAAACAGAAATATTTTATGCTGGTTTTTTTAATGATAGGATTAGTCTTCCTCTCAGGGTGTGCAGAAACAAATCAGGAAGTAGATGAGGAATATATTGATGAAACAAATGGAAATGAAGAAAACGATTACGAAACTGACGAATCTATTGATGAGTCAACTCCTGATCAAGGAGATATGATTGATGTTCCTCAAGAAGACATAGATATGATTGTTGAAGAAACTATTAATCAGGCATTAGTAGATGATTCGGATGATGTAGAGATAGGAGAGATGATTTAATTTTATCCAGATAAATCTTCTAACTACATCTCCTCAAGAACAGGGATGCCAAGCAGCCACAAACCTTTTTTTATTATTTCAGATGAGGCAAGGAGAAGAGCTAGCCTTGCCTTCATCACCTCTTTATCTTCTCCGATTACCCTCTTATCATGATAATAGGAATTGATTAGCTGAGCAAAGTCAAGGAGATAACGACAAAGCAGACTCGGTTTTAAGCTCTCTGCTGCCTTTTCTATTATTGAAGGAAATTCAAGAGCTAGCAATGCAATAGCCTTTTCCTCAATGCATTCATCATTCTCAAAACATTTTAAGTCTATATTTTTTATAATATCTTTTGAATTCATTCCTGATTTTCTGACTATGCTTTTTATTCTTGCATAAGTGTATTGAAGATATGGACCAGTTTCACCTTGAAATGAAATTGATTCCTTTGGTTTGAAAAGAATATCCCTTGTTGGATCAACTTTAAGGATATAAAATTTCAATGCAGAGATTGCAATCTTCTCAGTTCTTTCTTTTTTTTCTTCTTCAGAAAGATTAGGATATCTCTGTTCAACCTCTGATAATGCAAGCCTCTCTAATTCTTCTATTATTGAATCTGCATCAACAATATTTCCCTCTCTTGACTTCATCTTACCTCCTTCAAGGAGGATCATTCCATAAGCAAGATGATATAATTTATCTGAACTAGCGATATTTAAAAGCTCAATTATCTTGAATAGTTGCTTAAAGTAGAGCTCCTGTTCAGAAGCAACAACATAAATAGAGTAATCAATCTCAAAATCTTCAAACTTCTTCTTTGCTAATGCAATATCCTGAGTAATGTACAATGCTGTGCCGTTGCTCTTTATCAATACCTTTTCAGGAAGACCATATTTTTCTAGAGGAGCGATTACCGCACCATCTTTTTCTTTAAAGATGTCTTTCTTTAACCCTTCCATAACTATTTCCTTCCCTTCTTTGTATATCTCAGATTCAAAGTATTCTTTATCAAAAAGACATCCAAGCTTTTTGTATGTCTCTTTATATCCTTCAATTACAAAATCTCTTATTTTTTTCCATGAAGAAATTACTTCCTCGTCGTTTTCTTCCCATCTTTTTAAGATTCTCTGAGCTTCCTGCTCAAGCTCTGGCCTCTTTTTAACCTCCTTGTTAAAGAGAAGATACAAATCTCCAACGAAATGATCCGGTTTTTTGTTTGGTTCTTTTTCCTTTGCTAGATATAAATAAGCATATATCACCTTTGAAACACCTAAGCCTCTATCATTAAGAAGATTGACTTTTATCGTTTTATTCCCTTGATGCTCAAGGATTTGTGAAATAGACATTCCTAAAAGATTGTTTCTAACATGACCTAAATGCTGAGGTTTGTTTGTATTAGGTGATGAATACTCAATCATAATCTTTTTTGGCTCTTTTGATTGCTCGTATGTTATTCCTGAAATGAATGCTTCTATAACTTCATTAGCATTTAAAAAAAAGTTTAGATAAGGGCCGACTGCCTTAACCTTCTCAACATAATCTATCTTATTTGATGACAAATAATTTTCAATCTTTTTAGCAATCTCTTGTGGATTCTTTTGCATTTGTTTTGCTATTGGAAAACACTGGAATGCAAGGTCACCCAAATCAGGAGAAGGAGTCTTCTGAAACCAATCTGAAGAGAGCTCTAATTTAGAAAAATCATGAATCCCTTTTATTTGTTCAATTATAATTCCCTTTATTCTTTCTATGTTCATTTTAGACTCAAGCCTCCAGATGGCAATAATCTTATTATTTCATCAAGATTATTGTAGTTAAATTTCTTTTGTATCTGCTTCGCGATTTTTGATGTTTTTTCTTTTCCAGGAAAAATTCTGATGATTTCAGATGAACAATTTTTTGAGACTGCTTCATAAGGACTTATCATTAGCTTTTTGTCGGGCAACATCCCAATAGCAAGATTGAGCTTTCCATTTAAATAATTCACCTTTCCCTTAATCATGAAAGCTCCTTTTGGTAGATATTCACCAGCTCTTGGTTCTTTAGTAACTTGCTCAGGATTAACATAAAAAACCTCTAAAGAAGTTATGCCTTGTTTCCAAGCCTTTGAAAACGAAACCGTGAAATCTGCAGCCTCTTGTAATGTTTTTATTGTTGGCTCTTTCCCATCAATATCAGTTTTAATTACGCAAAACGGAGAACCTTTCATATCAGTATGAAGCACAATATCATTCTGCGATGTATGCTTCTTAATGATAATTTCATTCGTTGTAGCATCTCTGCCTGCAATTACTAAGAAACCCTCTGACGATATAAACCAACGATATTTGTCGTACCATCTCTCCTTTGCATTTATCTTGCTTTCTATCATCTCTTTTTTCTCAGCTTTTTCCTTCTCAATAGATTCTTCAAATGTTTTGAGCCTCTTTTTGAAATTTTCAACAGCCAATTTAGCACCATCTGTCTTTTTTTTGAGCCTTTTTGCTCTCTCAAAATAATCAGAAGCATTCTCTTCTATACTTTTGTTTAAATCTATTTCAATCTCGTTCATAATTATAATGCTCAAAAAGGAAATATTTAAATATTTAGTTAAAGTATCAAACTAGAAGGTGATATTATGTTTTGGACAATAATAATCATTGCTGTTGTCATCGTATTTATTGGGGCTTTCGTTGGAATATATAATAACCTCATTAGGAAAAAGAATGAGGTTGAGAATGCATGGGCTCAGATTGATGTTCAGCTAAAGAGAAGGACAGATTTAATCCCAAATCTTATTGAGACTGTTAAAGGATATATGAAACATGAGAAAGAAGTTCTAGAGAATATAACAAAGGCAAGAGCCAGTCTGATGAAAGCAGAAAGCGTGAAAGAGAAAGCAAATGCAGAAAACATGTTGGAATCTACATTAAAATCTCTATTTGCTGTAAGCGAGAATTATCCTGATTTGAAAGCTAATCAGAACTTCTTGAAACTCCAAGAAGAGTTAACAAGTACTGAAAATAAGATATCTTATGCTAGGCAGCATTATAATGATATGGTTATGTTCTTCAATAATAAAATAGAGCAATTCCCCTCAAACATGATTGCCTCTTTGTTTCATTTCAAGAAGAAGGAGCTATTTGAAGTTGAGGAAGCTGAGAAAGAACCTGTTAAGGTTCAATTTTAAGTTTTTAAGACTTCAGGTTTTTTAAGAAAAAAAGAAAATGAAAGTAAGAAGTATGTTCGAGGAGAAGAGAAGGAATATTATCATGTCTTATATAGTCATGGTCCTTTTCTTCTTGTTGATACTTGGTCTAGGCACATTGCTTGGGTTTGTATTAAATAATGCATGGGCAGGAGCAATTATTACAGGAATAATCTCCTTTGTGTATTTCCTCGTAATTACTATGGTTGGAAATTCAGCCATGATGAATCTTGGAAGGGCGAAGCCAGCAGATCCACAAAAGCATCAAGAGTTGATAAACATTGTAGAAGAATTATCCATTGCTGCTGGATTTAAGAAAGCTCCTAAAGTCTATATCATTGAGGATGAAAGTCTGAATGCATTTGCAACAGGAACAAAACCTGAAAAATCAGCAGTTGCCGTTACATCAGGATTATTGAAAAAATTAAATAGGACTGAATTGGAAGGTGTTCTATCTCATGAAATTTCTCACATAAAAAACAGGGATAGCATGTTAATGCTTTATGCGATAATGTTTTCTGGTATAGTTGTAATCTTGAGTAGGATGCTCATAAGAGGTTTTATTTTTGGATCTGGATCAAGAGATAATAAAGGAGTTGCTGGTGTTATTTTAATTATAGTCGGATTGGTTCTTGCCTTGCTCGCTCCTTTGTTTGCATTACTAATCAGACTTGCTGTGAGCAGGCAAAGAGAATATGTTGCTGATGCTAACGGAGCAATCCTTACAAGATATCCAGATGGATTAGCTGATGCATTAGAAAAAATAAAAAATGAAGACCATACTGTGAAGAATATTGAACCATCAATATCGCCACTTTTTATAGAGAACCCATTAGGAAATAAGAAACAATTCTTATCAAATCTCTTTTCTACACATCCTCCTATTGATGAAAGGATTAGAAGACTTAGAGAGATGTAATAAAGCAAAAGGAAAGCTAATGAAAAAACTCATGAGCTTGAATATAAAAACAAAATTTTAAAGAGTCTTGAAATTAATATTTAATTTTAAAAAAATCTCATCTTAAGAAAAATATTCTAAAAAAAGTTGTTAAATTGTGAATAGTTTATTATATACATTAGAAATTCTCCCTAAAATGGTTAAAACTCTCTTTTGAAAAAATTTATTTCAAATAAAAATTCATCATGAACTCGAATATAAAAAAAGATTGAGGATAAAAAAATAAATATGTTTATAAAGAATAAAAACAAAGAGTATCGAAGAGGCGACAATATGCCAACTAAAAAAACTACTAAAGGAACAAAAAAAGGAGCAGCCAAGAAAACTGCAAAGAAGGCTACAACATCTAAAAAAGCAAAACCAAAAGCAACAAAACCCAAATCAACAACAGGGAAAAAGGTAGCTTCAAAGACTAAGGCTGTTGCTAAAAAAGGCACTACTAAGAAAGCAAAAGCCACTAAAAAAACAGTTAAGAAGAAATAGAAATTAAGAGATGATCATTGTGGCTTTGTTCTTTATTTTTTTATTTTTTTATTTCTTTGCTTTTTAGGAATTCTTAATATTTTATCAAAACTAATGCTGTTGAAGCAATCTGAATTCCGTCCATTGTAATATTCTTCTCTATTTCATCTTTTTCTACTAAAGTGATAAGCTCATTTTTTTGATATTGCTCTAAGATTTTGTTTTTTATCCCTTCAGAAAAATTCACATCAAATAATTCAAGAAATCTTATTGTCTCTTTACCAATTTGCCCAAGCCTGTCAGTAATTCCCTTGTCGATATAGCAACCAACATACTTTATTCTTATCTCTTCTTCTGAAAAAGAATCCAGAAGTTTTGATTCATCAACTAATTCTTCTTTTATTTCTCTATAAGGAGTAATCTCCCTTTCAATTCTTTTATAGAACCAATCTTGGAACTTTAACAAATGTTTCTTTGGCATTGAAAGACGAAGCTCATTCTCTTCTTGATTCTCAAATTCAGCATCAAACTTATTCTTTAGGTATTCAATAGCAGAAGGTTCAATCTTTATTGCTCCACCTACAGGAGTATAAATCCTCTTATTTTCCTTCAATCTGCTTTTGTTTAAAATCAAAAGATATCTTCCAGAAATAATTATCCTGTCTATTGATGCTGCACTTATTCTGATTCTACTGTCCATCTTTGTATCTTCATTTGACATATTAAATTTAAATACTTCATTATATTAAAATTAATCTATATGAATCTCGGAAAAATCATTGAAAAAGATTAAATCAGATGAATTCTCAAATCATAATTATCAAATCATATAAAATTCTTTTGCTATCAATCTCTTGATATTATCTCAAGCATCTTAGCGAATGCAGGTCTCGTTATTAATACGCCAACACTAATTCCTACAAGGGTTGTAAATGCAAATCCCCTTAGAAGACCAGCACCAGCGAAGAATAAAGGTATCATTGCCACTGCTGTAGTGAAGAAAGCTCCAAGCACGATAAAGAATGCATTTGAGAATCTCTTCTTCCAATTAACATATTTCTCTTTTCTAGAACCCTTAAGGATTTCATCAGATATTACTATCTGATCATCAATGCCACTGCCAATAGCAATAATTAAACCACCTATTGCGGCTAAATCCAAATTCCAATTAAATGCAGCTGCAATTCCTAATGTTATTACTAATTCAGAAATCATTACAATTATTATTGGCAGAATAATATGAGGTGTTTTATAGCGGAGGAACAGCATTAAAACTACTACAATAACTGCTACTAATCCAATTTGTATCGAATTAACAAGAAATTCTCTGCCAAGCATAGGTGAAAGAGAATCCATCTTGATAATTTCTATCTTTAATGGAAGACTTCCTGTGGAAATTATTGTCCTCAAGCTCTCCATATTTTTCCTGCTTGCTTCAACAGCCTCCTCTCTTGTTTTTCCATAACCCGGTCCCGATATTGAGACCGTTGTTGCTGGAACTCCTCTTAAATCCCCTGCAATATTCAAGCTGTCAACTAACTCATCATCTAAGTAGAAGTCTATTGTTTCATTCAAATAGGATTGAGCCCCTCCTTGACTTTGAATTATCTGAAGATCTTTTGTAGCTTCTGCAAACCTTTGGGCTGCTTCTTCTGAAAGTGTAATCTGAAAAGAGAAAGTGCACATATATTCATCAGCAGAAATCTTTGAGCATCCCTTCTGTGGATCAACTGCATAACTGCATTGTGAAGTTCTACAAACAGAAGTTATATCTTCATTTCCGCCTCTAAAAACTGTTGTATTGCCTATCTTCGCCTCAAATTTTCCCTGCTGGGATATAAGTTGCCTAACATCTTCATCATTGGCACCTGCAACCTCAACAATTATGAAATTCTCGCCTTCCAAATCTCTTGCAGACCTAACAACAATATCTGAAAGACCAAAAGCATTCAACCTTTGTCTCAAATTTTCAATTACTAAATCAAGGTCTTCCTGAGAGACCAAAGATGAATTATCAGATGATTGATTCCCTTCTATGTTTGGTATTGGTCTGATTATTGCTCTTGTACCTCCTTCTAAATCCAGTCCAAACTTAAGATTTGTTTTTGGGGCATCATATACCGATAATCCTAAATAAGGTTCTCCATTCCTGTACTCTATTTTTGGAATGAAATATTCAGCTTTGTTTGTTTTTATCAGAATAGATTGATTCTCTTTTAATGTTGAGACGATTGAATAATAATCATCTATGTTTTTAACCTGCATAGAATTTATTTCAGTTATTACTTCCCTATCAATAGGCATTGTATTTGGTAAAGGAGGCGTTATGTTTGCAAGGTGTGCAGGGCTATCCTTGGCTACCGCTCTTATTGAAACCCCTTCTCTAAAAGGATGAGGATTTATTGCTACAATAGCCAATACTAATGCAAATATCAAAAGCCATATTCTCCATTCCTTAAGAAGCATTTTGATTTTTCCCATTCTATTTGTCCCCTTTCTTTTCAAGATGCATTCTCAAGATTCCAACATTCATTAGCCAAGTGTTCATCAAATCTATTATTAATCCTATAAAGACAATTGCCATAATCTGGATTATTACATCTGAAGAAGATAATATTAATGCAATTGTGATTGCAATTAAAGTAGTTAAAGACATCATTATCCCGGTACTGAAAGCATCCTTTGTTCTTTCAAATATGGTTCCTATCTTGTTTTTTGTTAGTCTCGTTGTTAATAATATATCTGAATCAACAGAATAACCAATTAGCATCAGAAACCCAGCTATGCCTGCAGTAGATATCCTCATTCCAAGGAGATTTGTAATAGCGATTGTACCAATAATATCAAATACTGCAGAAAGGATTACGGCTACAGATGGCACAATTTTTTTGAAATAAAGAATTACAACAACTCCCATCATAATAAAAGCCAATAATAAAGCTATCAAGACTTGCCTAAAAAAGTTTTCACTCAAAGAAGAGCTAATTGTCTCAAGTGAATATTCGTCTTCTTTTAATTCTCCTATAGTTTGCTTAACTAAATCAAGAAAATAATCCGCCTCTGATTCATCTATTCCTGCTTCTATTATATATGATTGCGAGGATGTCGACCTGATAATCCTGGCTATGACATCTGCATCAGGTAAAAGAGTCTCTAATTGGCTTTGAAGTTCTTCAGGTGAAATATCAAGATTCTTGTTCAGAGTTATAGAAATCCCGCCTTTCAAAGTGATTCCCTTATGAATGATTTCACCAGTTGTTGCATAACTTATTATTAGAACTATAATTGAAAATATTATGAATGCGAAAGGAATAATCATTAGTTTTTTATAATTCTTATCAAAGAAATTCCCAATATTCCTATTCTTGAAATTCTTAAATAAGCCATTTAATCCATTGAAAGATGATTTTCCTTCTTTTAAATGCTTCTTAGTCTTATTATTCGTCTCATCTCTTGATTTTGAAGTCTCTTCATTGCGATTTTCTTTGTTTGAACTCATCCTTTTCCCTCAGAGTTAATTTATTTGTGACAAAATGAAGCAATTAATAAATCTTTCGCATGATTAGAATATTACCTTTTATGAACTTTTATTGGGGAAGGAAAAAGAATTCGTTGATATAGAATCAGAACATCTATATTTGAAAGCTTGTCATTATAATATTTTCTTAATTTACTTATAAATTGTTGAAGTATTTTTAAATCATTTGTAGCCAAAACTGCAATGTAATTCCATTTGCCTATTGCATGAAAGGCTTCTATAATGTATGGCTTTTCAGCGAGGAAAGCTTTGAAGTTACTTTTTGATTCCTGACTAACTAAATTAAGACTCATCAACACATAATATCCATGAATCCCAAAGATTGAAAGCTTAACCTTTGTTGAGAATGAACTAATTAATCCAGAATTCTCTATATGCTTCTTTCTGTATATAAGATTACCAATGCTCATATCAGTCTTTAGATTTTGCTTCATCTCTGTAATCTTTATTCTAGAATTGGAAATGAGCTCATTCAATATTCCTTCATCAATTTTCTCTAAGCTTATTAGTTTCTCGTCTCTCTTTTTTTCAACAATCTTTTTAAAATGTTCTCCTTCCGAATATGCCCATGGAACACTCCTGTTAACAACAATTTCCTTGATGTCAAAAAGTTCAAGCTCAGTAATATCATCATAAAGAATATCCGAGATATTGTCAATGAAATAAGAAGCCTCTTTTATATCATAAAGAAGCAGTTTTATGCAGAAATCTATTTTATCAGTAAACTCTGCGACCTCTAAAACCCTGTAATCTGATGTTAAAAATGCATAAAGTTTATCCCTTTTCTCTTGTCCTATCTCTTTTATCTGAAGAAATAATCCATAGACAGAATAACCCAAATCCAAATAGTTTATCTGTGCAGTTGGCCATATAATCCCTTTTTCCTCTAATTGTGATATCTTTTTTCTTACCCCCTCGCTAGAGAGACGAATAAGGCGTCCAAGCTCATTATTGGAAAGGCGAGAATTATCTGAAAGGAAATAAAGGAGCTTCTTAGTTTTCTCATCTAATTTATCTTGCTTAAGCTCCGCCTCATTTATTTGAAAGAATCCTCTTTCCATTTTTATGTTTTTGTAAATAGTTATTTATATACTTTTCGCATTTTAACAATAAAAACAAGATAAAAGATGATTTAGTTAAGTAGTAATAACTAATCTTAATTATGAAACTTAGGAAAAATTATATTGATAAATTTAATAAATAAACACAAACAGGATAAAAATAACATATAAAATTACATTATATATAAAAAACACTAAAAATAATAACTAAAAACACTAAAAACAACTAAAAAATGAAAATCATCAGCAATAAGAATCTAAGAGGACTTGCTTTAATTGACATTATTGCAGGTTTTATTCTTGTAATTGCTTTATTAAGTTTGATTATTCTAAATGAAAATGAAATCGCTCAAAGAGCAATGCAGTTCCTTTGCTTATTTTCTCTTTGTATCTTCATTAGCGGTTCAACTGCCTATTTTATTCTTTCAAATATTGCATACAAACTAAGGAAAATCAGAAAGACTGTCAAATCATTTCTTCAACTGCTTAATGATGACGAGAGAAAGATTGTCTTATTCTTATTAAAGAATGGCGAAAGCAGTCAGAATGAGATTGCAAATTCTACTCATATAAATAAGATGAAGGTCTCGAGGAGAGTTAAATCTCTTCAGCAGAAAGGAATCCTTCAGAGCGAATCTGTTGGCCTTAAAAATAAAATTAAGCTTAATAAAAACATTAAGGAATTATTTGATTTAATTTAAGTCCTGAAGTTCTTTCTACCTCGTATCCTCTTTTGAGAAGCTCTTTTGATATCTCTCTTATTTTGTCTTTATATGGCCCTAATCCTTTCCAGTCAATCAGAAGAATTGAGGCTTCAATTGAGCTTGACTTCATTGCTGAAATAGCAATCTCCAAATTAAAATCATTAAGATTATATCTTGGGCATATGTGTGAAATTGCATATTCTTTGCTTTTATAGACCTTTTGAAAATTATGACAATAATGTGGCCCTCCAACACCTACTGCCACCTTATATTGAAACGAAGATGAAAATATCTGTTGAAGAGTTTGAAATATCGTATCAGAGATAACCTTAGCCATAGCTTTATTAATCCAGTTTTCATAAGAAGAGCCTATCTCAATATAACAACAAGGAATTCTTGTATAGGGCCCATGATGAGTGCATTCCGGGGTAACAATCGTTCCTTGAGAATTCCTTAGAAGATTCAAAAATGCAAGCTTTTGAAATTCAACCCATGAGCAAGAAACAGATGAAGCCTTACCTCCTAAAATAGGCGAAGAACTAAAATTGCCCGGCGTATGAACTGAAAAAGAAGTAATGCCACTGGAGCTCTTGTGTTTTGATGGAAAAATTAAATAGTTACAATTAGCCAATTCCTCAAAATCCTCAATATAAATTGAATCAATAGGAAATGTTTTTGCAATTATCTCATAATCTATAAATTGATTGTTAACTAACAGCCCTTCTTCAGATTCTGTTAAACGATGCTGTTCAATCATCACCTCTCTTATATTTATAGATGCCTCGTCTTTTTCAGAAAAGACAAACCCAATCCTTTTTTTAATTCCCATGAATAAGCAGCCACAAAAAATATTTAAAAAACTTTTCTTTCCCAATTCATATGAAACTATTAGCTTTTGGCGATGTTCATGGAAATGAGGAATCTTTAAAAAATATAGAAAAAAAGAGTAAAAATTGCGATATTCTCGCAGGGTGTGGCGATTTCTCTATCTTTGAAGATGGCTTAGAAAGAACGTTAATACATTTAAATAACCTCAAAAGGCCAGTTGTTTTGATTCACGGCAATCATGAATATGAAGAAGATATGAGACTATTAAGTGAAGGAAAAGAAAATCTTTTCTTCATACATAAAGGATATGCAATAATTATGGATTTTGTTTTCTTCGGATTTGGAGGTGGGGGATTCTCAGAAAGATTCCCGGATCTCGACAAAATGATGAAAAAGATGTTGAATGATGTTAAGAGGTTTAAAAAAGAAAATAAGAAGATTATTTTTCTTAGCCACGCGTCTCCATACGATACATTACTGGATTCAATAGGAGACAATTCAAAGCTTGGAAACAAATCAATAAGAAAATTTATTGAAGAAGCAGAACCATTGTTGGCCTTGTCTGGTCATCTTCACGAGAATTTTGGCAAGCAGGATATCTTGAAAAAGACTCTTTTGGTAAATCCAGGTCCTAACGGCATGATTTTTAATCTATAAACATCTTTTAATTCATTAGAATCTGTTTCTCAAATGATTCTCAGAAGTTTAAATATTGAAATTGATAAGCATATTCTCATTCAGTCTCATCGTAGAATTATAATAGTCTCAATGAAGTCTCAAAATTTCCACTGGAAACAAAGGGGTGTTTAAAACAATCCCTTTCAGCTCTTATCAAAATTAAAGATAAAAGTTCCACTGGAAACAAAGGGGTGTCTCAAATAAGTCTCAATCAAGTCTCAAAATAGTCTTAGTTAAGTCTTCCTTTATAAACTAAAAAAACAAAATTTAAATAGTATGAGACTAAAATAATCGATATGGGGGAAAATCAAAAAGATGCTTATTCTATAGAAAATGTTCTAATTAAGATAGTAGATTCTTTAGATTCCCTTAAAAAAGAGATAAAACAGATAAAAGAAGATATTAAAGCCAATGAAACTCTTAACAAGGCTCTAATTGAAAGAGTAGAGAAAGTTGAATCCTTATACGAGGATTTAACTAAAGGTGCAACTAAGAAAGAGTTAGCAGAAAGAAATCAAAGAAAATTAAAAACAGAAAACCAACAAATCGATGCATTAGAAGAAGAGATGCTTGATTCTCTTGAGAAGAAAAGAAAGGAAGTAATCAAGATGAAAATATTCGGATTGATGAAATCAAATACAATGAGTTTAACAGAAATAAGAAAATTGATAGTAGATAAACTTGGTTATTGCTCTAAAGCCACTTTTTATAGGTATATCCGTGAGTTATCTCCTCTTCTTAAAGAAAAAGAAGTTTATAAATAGATTAGCTTAATTTTTACTGTAAATTCCTCAGTATAACTATTTTAACAATGGTAAAAATAAAAATTGTTCATAATGGAACTATAATTGCAGATGATGTAAAAGAGCTTAAAGGCAATTTAGAAAAGGCAAGAGGCCTTCTTTTTAGAAAAAGGATAGCAAAAAACGAGGCTTTTATATTTATCTTTGATAAAGAAGATTATTGGAGTTTTCATATGTTTTTTATGTTTTATCCTATTGATATCCTCTGGTTAGATAAAAATAAAGTAGTTGTTGATTTAGTCAAAAATTTTAAACCATGGCGATTTAATAGGCCAAAAAGAAAAGCCAAGTTTGTTATTGAACTTCCAAGCGGAACCATAGAAAAATTAAACATAGTTGATGGAACAAAAATAGATTTTTAATAAAAAAAATAAAAATAATTCATTTATTCGAGTTCTATTATCTCGTTTCCTTCAAAGTCAATGTAAAATACTTCATTCGGCTCATTAACACTTTCCTTATAGAAAGAAACCTGCCAAATCCAGGCATCATCTAAATCGTTGTATGTCGGAGAGATTTTTAGCATATTATATTCATCGTCATAATTAGATTCTGCAAGTTTTATTATCTTTCTAGATGAATCAAAGACTTCTTTTGTAATTTCAGGTCCATATTCTTTTAGTTTTTCCTCAAAAAGATCCGAAGAACTAATCTTCTCAAAGCTCTTATTCTCTGTCATCTCTAAGACAGTGCTTAACTTAACATAACCAATTGTCCAGCCATCTGATGTTTGTGCTTGGGCAGCACATAAAACATTCTCTTGAACGAGACAATTAATCTCAAATTCTATCTCTGATTCAGGCATGAAGTAAGCATCTTCCGAAATATTTGTAACGTTAATATTTTCAGGATTCTCTTCTGTCTGAGTACATGAGCTCAAAATCAACATTGAGCTGAATACAAAGAATGCCAAAATGTATAAAGATCTCATTTTTTTCACCTATTCAATTGTTAATTTTAAACTATCTTTCTTTCTGCTATTTTTCTCAGTGACGCTCAATTCAACATGACCACTTTCGCCTTCAAGAGGTTTTGATATCGCAATATGGAAAGGCTCTGAATCTCCCGGCTTCAATTCCATTCTTGATGGTGCTATATCAACATATTTCCTAAGATCTCCAGAAACCTCCACAGAGTATTCCTCTCTGGACCTTCCACAATTTGTGACCATCAGCTCTACTATTTGGTTTGTTTTATTAGTGTTTTTAAAGCTAACCTCTTCTTTATCCAAATCAATATTGAAGCAATAGCATTCCTCCAAAGGAAGTACCTTCAAAATAACAGAGGAAATTTTAATATCGCCTGTTTCTGTTGATTCAACCTTAAAAGAACAGAATGCCTCTTTATCAACAGCATTAGGTGCCTTTGCTTTATATCTCAATGTTTTTGTTTCATCTGGCTCAATAATAATCTCTTCTGCTTCTGCATCAACCCAAGGAGGACACAACGGAGTTATCTTCAAACTATCCTCCCTTGTGCCAGTATTTTTAATACTGAGCTCGATATCTCTTTCCTCTTCTGCACAGAAATCCAACTCTTTTGGAACACTGACTTCTATTCCATAGCAAGGTTCAATCTTTATTGTTTTATTAATAACAACGCTTAGAGATGGATTTGATTGAGATGTAACCTTTATCAGAATATTTTCCTCTGATTTATCACAAGATATATTCAAAGGTATTGGAATAGTAATTTTCTGACCTGCTTCTAATGGGAATGCACCAATTATCGCAAAATCTGGCTTGATCAAACTAACTATATAACTATCTCCTACTTCGCCTTCATTTTCTAAATCTAGCTCTAATTTCTCTTCAGAACAACCACAGGCAGTTCTTGGTGCATCTAGTTCAGTATCAAATTCATAACATTCTTCTACTTTCAAAGAGACATGAGCTTTATCCTCGCATTTATCAGCTGAAGCAGTTATTATAGTTCTATAACTGCCGGGCTCATCCGGAATTCTTAATCTTGCAAAGAATTCTTTTTCCTCGTTGTGTTCAAGATAAAGATTGCTCTCTTGCGGATAAAGCCAGGAATCTTGCGATTTGATTGTATAATTAGCTGGAGCCCCTCCATTAAATATTGAAAATCTTAAATCTATTTGGCTAAGCTCCCCCTTGCATACTTTAATCTCTTCAGGAGGACTAATCAAAGAGGTGTTGCAACAACTCTCAGCATTAATCAAGAAACTTTTTTCTTCAGAAACACCATTCTCTGATTCTATTTTTATAATAACTTTTTGAGAAGAGAGTTCTGGAATAATAATCGCACGGATTTCATCTTCTTCATTAGGAGACAACTCTATTTTATCTTCTGAGAAAGATAGGAAATCAGAGGAAATGGTAAAGACATCTTCAATTGTTCCAGTATTCTTGATTTTAAACAATAATTCATACTCCTTTCCAATGCAGAGAGATTCTGGCATCTCATCTAAAGCCATTTCTACGCCAGGGCAGGCCTTTGAAACAAGATTTGTCTCGGCTTCTTCTTTATATTGCTCTAATCCTTCAACAGTTAATGAATACTTAATAGTATAGTTCTTAATTTCAGAAGGAGTAAACCTTATCTTAATCTCCTTCTTTTCCTCAGGTTTCATCTCAAAATTATAGCTCTCAGACTTTTCAGTTCCATCAATTGAAATCTCCAGTTTAACATTATCTAAATATTTGCCATCGTTTTTAACATAAATTGAAGATTCAATTTCCTCGTTAACGCATCCGGAAATCTCTTCTTCTACGGATAACGAAAATTTATGACAATTTTTAACATTGATTTCTATCTCTTGTATAGCTTCTTCTTCTGCATCATTTGCATCCTGAGCAATCAGCTCAAAAGAATAATCACCTTCTGCAGCATATATCTCTGGCGTAATAAACACAAATACCTCATTAGATTCCCCAGGAAGCAATTTGAGGCTATTTGGTGCGACAGATATCCATTCTAAGTTATCCCCTTCTACTCTGATTAAATATTCCCTCTGGGAATTCCCATCGTTTTTAAGGAAATATGAAGCAGTCAGCATTTCTCCCTGACAAACAGATAAAGCATCTTCGTTTGCCTCGTAAAAAACAGGTTTTGCATATGCCGCTGGCAAGAATATCAACAATAAAATCAAAATGAAAATTCCTTTATTCATTATTTTTTCCATTTTCGCACCATCTTCATGATTTTTTATTCTTATTATTTTTATATCTAAACCCCTCTCCAGATATTTTTCACTATGTAGTAACTACTATTTAAATTTTGTTGTAAAAGAATAAAAGTGAATCTAATAATAGAAATGAGATATATGCCGACTCGGGGCTTTGAACCCCGGACCTCCAGATACCCCAGAGAGCGCATAAGTCATAGCATTTAAGCTCATCACTCATACTTATGAGTCTGACGCTCTGACCAGGCTGAGCTAAGTCGGCATAAAATAGTATATGTGAAAAAGAGCGAAAAGTGATTTTTATAAAGCTTTCGTTAAGAACAAATTAAAAGTTATATTGAAAAAACTTAAAAAGAACAAGCTGATTATATCTAAAAGGTGATTTTATGGATGAATTTAAAGAACCTGAGTCTGTTGAAGGATTGTTTTATTATACATCAAGAATTATTGGAAATGGCAATGTTCTGTGCTGGGTTGAGAATCTTAAATGCCCAAATTGTGGCACAATAATGGGTAAACCAAGAAAAAATGGAAAACCTGATAGAAGAGCAAAAGAGTACATCTGCCCAAAATGTGGCTACAAAGAACCAAAAAAAGAATACGAATCAAAGCTTGAAGCAAAGATAATCTATAAATGTCCTGAATGTGGTTTTGAGGGAAAGATAAAGATTCCATTCAAAAGAAAAAGAATTCAAGGAGTTGAAAGCTTAAGATTCTTTTGTGAGAATTGTAAAGCCCCAATAGATATAACCAAAAAATTTAAGGATAAAAAGAGTAGAAAAGAATAAGATATCAAATAATTTATGAGATCTTAAGCAGTTTCTTCCTTTTCTTTTGGTTCAGATAAATTAGCATAAATTACATCATCAATCCTAAGAATCATTATTGCAAGTTCGGTAGCAGATGTTATTGCTTCAGATTTCAGTTGAAAAGGTTCAATTATCCCTTCTTTAAAGGCATCTATAATTCGTCCATCAGATTCATCTATTCCCATACGAAAGTTTCCGTTTTTATGCTCAACCTTCAGGTTAGATAAAACAGTTAAAGGATCAAGTCCAGCATTTTCTGTTAATGTCCTTGGAATTATTTCTAATGCTTGAGAAAAAGCCTCAACAGCCAATCTTTCCTTTCCAACAAGCCCCTCTGAATAATTTGAAAGTTTAGTAAGAAGAGCCATCTCGCATGCACCAGCCCCACAAACAACTTTCTTTGTTTTAACAAAAGTAATGAGATCCCCAATTGCGTCATCAATTGATCTCTTAACTTCATCAATCCCTTCAATCGTTGAACCTCTTGCAATAATTGTGATAACTTTAGATTCTTTTTTCTCTATAAAAACATAATTTTCATCATCAATCTTTTCTTCTCTCACAATATCTGCATTACCTAAATCAGAATCAGATATAGAATCAACAGAAGAAACTATCTTTGCATCAGTCATTTTGGCTAACTTAAGCATATCTGAATGAGTTACCCTGCGCAGAGCCAAAATTCCCTTTCTTGCTAAGTAATGAGACGCAAGATTGTCTATCCCTTTTTGACAAAATACAACATTGATGCCATGCGAAGCTATTGCTTCAACCATCTGTTCTATCATTTCGTCTTCCATATCTATGAATTGATGCATCTGCTCAGGAGTTGTTATTTGTACATTAGCCTGTATCTCAGTTTCTCTAACTTGAATAGGTTCGTCTAAAAGAAGTATCTTTGGATTCTTAATCATCTTAGGCATAGAAGGATTAATTTTTTCTTTTTCCAACAAAATCCCATCAAGAATTCTGCTATCCTCAATGCTTCCTCCACTTATTGATCTGATTAATATATCTGAAGGATCAATCAAAGACTCATCAAAAGAACTATCGCTTATTGCTTTAATAGCTCTAACACAAATATCAGCAAGAATCGCCTTTGCTTGTTCTGTTCCTTTACCAGTCATGGCTGTTTCAGTTATCTTAATAAGTATTTCATCGTTGATTTTTGGCTTTATTGAGATCTCATCTAAGAATTCCTTCGTTTTATTTAAAGCATTTTTATAGCCTTTTATTATTGTAGAAGGATGTATATTCATATCCAAAAGCCTTTCTGCATTTGAAAGCAATTCTCCAGTGAGTACTGCTGCAGTTGTTGTTCCATCACCAACGCTTCTTTCCTGATTCTTTGATAAATCAGCAATCATCCTTGCAACAGGATGCTCAAGTCTTAGATGAGAAAGAATTTCTGCACCATCGTTTGTTACAATAACATTATTATTTTGATCAACAATCATCTTATCCATTCCTTTAGGACCTAGTGTTGTTCTAACAGCTTCTGCAACAAGCTTAGCAGCCATTATATTGTTTCGTTGGGCTTTCCTGCCAATAACCCTGTAATAATCATCAGACAATAAATTTGATTCCTCATTTTCCTTTGTCATTTTATTTAGTGTAATTAAACATAATATTTTAATCTTTCCAAAGTATATGAAAAAAAGTTATAATTTTATATAGCAGAGAATAATGAAGAGAATATATTAGATATAAAAAAGAATATTAATCTATAAGCTATTATTGAGAGAGGGCAATAAATAACTACATATCTTAATGTTCCTCTAAAATTACCTCCTCTAATTACAGAGACAAGCATAGAAGCAGTGAAACTTGAAACAAGTATTGCTCCAATTATAAAAAATTGTACAAGTTGTGGATCAAAAGAGATGTTAAGTTCTCCAAGATTAAGAGGCATATTAACATTCGGGACACTACCTACAGCAGAAAAACTTTCAGTCATGCTTCCAAGAACTCCCAACAAGTTGTATGCTATTGAGAACAGCAATGGAATTATAGCAATGACAATAAGTGAAATAAAGATTGTATATGCTGTAGATGTTGCACGAATTTCATCCTCTAAAACTTTGTTTTTCTCTAAACTGTCAACTATATTATCAACAATGTGAGCCATCTCGCTACCACTTTTGTTACTTTCTGCCAGCAATGAGAATGTCCTTAGAAGCTCAGCAGAGTTATATTTCTTTGCGAATTCAAACAAAGCAGAAACCAAATCCTCACCAACCATTACTCTCTTAGCCATTAGTCTTATTTCAAAACTCAATTCCTTGTATGAAGGATCAATAGAATTCCACAATGCCCTGTCAAGTGTTAATCCTGCTTTTAAATTCTGAGACACTTGCCGCAAGAAATCAGGCAATACCTTCTCCATTGATACTGTTCTTTCATATATTCTATATTCAAAAAAAGAATAGAATGCTATAAAGACGAGTAATAGAGAAACACCTAAAGCAAGAAATAGATAACCAAAAACATTAAGGAAATTAATATAGACTACTTTGTTTGTAATTATAAGTCCGACTGTTTCAAATAATGTAAGTTCTCTCCCAATATCTGGCAAAACAATCTCTTCAAGATTTGGAACAACTGAAAAGACAACAAAAAGACTTGAGAAAAGAAGGGCAAGAACTACGATAATTCCAATAAGACTATAAGGAACCTCTTCAATGCCAGCTTTTAATAAGTAATCGCGAAATCTTGGTCTAATCTTGTTTGGAATAACAACCCTGCCAAGCTCATGAAAGAATGAAAATCCTTTCTCAGGTTCTTCAATCTGTTGTTTTTTCGTCATAGTGACACCGCTGGTTTGGACGATTTTGCGTTAAATACAAAGAGGAATTGAAACAGGAACAAAGCTGAAAGGAGAACTAAGAAAAAAACAATGTTTGTTTCAAGTCCCATTATTGACATGATTATTATGCCAAGTACCATAGCAAGTGCAGGAAAGACCCCGCCTAAGACTAAGTAAAACATTGTTATTGCATTTAATTTCTTTTCATAACCCTTCAACTCATTGAATTGTTCATCTCTAATAGAATCTAAAACCTGTCTTAATGGCTCTGCAACATCTGCTCCTGTTTTTATTGCAGTAAGAATTTGTGTAAGTATCCTTTTAAACTTATCTGAAGGAGAGGTATCTCTCGCTTCTTCTAATGCCTTTTCTATTGGTACCCCAGACATTATCGTATTAACAATCTCTTTGAATACTCCAGAAGAAATTCCATAACTATTTGATGCATCAATAAGAGCTTTAAATAAAGGTTCTCCGGATTCAATTTTAATTAAAAGATACCTTCCAGCGTATAAAATCTCTTGATCATACTTTTTCTTCATTCTAAGAATCATCGCTTTAGGGTAATTCAGGAATACAAAAAAGAAGAATATATATACAATCGGAAACAAAAACAAAAGATAAATTGGAGTTTCAATCAAACCAAAAGCCAATCCGATTGCTATTGTAATCATAAAAGAAAAGAAAAAAGTCATAGAATATGTTCTCTTTAAGAATTCATCAAAGCTACCCTTATACTTAGCTGTTTCAAGATCTCTTTTCAGATTAGACTGATCTACAAATGGTGGGACTTTTGTTTTCTTTTTTCTCATTGTTAAAATTTTCCCCTTCTTAAAATAATGTTTTTATTTTTTATCGCTTTTTATGATAATACCTTTATGACTTAATATATACTTTTATGGCTTAATATTTTAGATGGCATTGTTTATTCTTGATTATATTTTCTCATATAATAACGGGCAATAATTGAGCCAATCCTGTCAACATCATTTATGTTTTTTGATACCAGCCAGCGAAGAATCTCTTTCTTAGCTTCTAAATCATCTTCAATCTCAGAATCTGTTAAACCAGTATAAAGAGCGATAGTGTCATATAATCTTCTTGGCTTCTTAATTATGTTCATCTCATGCCTTGCTATATTATACTGCATGATAAGATCAGCATTTCCTTCAGAATCAACCTCAGCAAGCTGCAAAGTCATTCTCTCACCAGTTCTCCTGTTTCTATACTGAACGCATATAAGAGATATTGCTGAAAGCATATGACGAGGCACCTCTATCGGAGGATTGACAAGCCTTCTTACAGTTTCATCAGCATTGTTTGCATGTAAAGTTGCATAAACTGAATGGCCTGTATGCATAGCCTCAAACAACACTTCTGCCTCTCTTTTTCTTCTTATCTCTCCAACGACGACCCTATCAGGTCTCATTCTTAAAGAATTAACAACAAGATCAAGCATAGTAACCTCTCCCTTACCTTCTGGATTTGGCAGTCTTGTTTCCAAAGGAATCCAATGAAGATTCTTTGGAAGAGTAATTTCTCTGGTATCTTCAATAGAGATTATTCTTTGGTTTGCAGGGAAGAAATTTGAGATTACATTAAGCATAGATGTCTTTCCTGAACCTGTTCCGCCAGTGATAAGAATTGATAATTCGTTTTCAACAGCCAACCAGAGGAGAGCTGCTGCATCGTATCCAATTGTATTGCTCTTAAGAAAATCTGTTATTGTCCATGGCTTAGTCGCAAATTTTCTTATTGTTATTGTATTACCAAAAGAAGAAATTGGCTGAAGGGTAGCATTTACTCTGTCTCCGGTTGAGAGATGAGCATCCATCAGAGGGCTAAGAACAGTGATCTCTTTTCCAATCTCTCTGCCAATCATTGTTGCGTAATGTCTTATCTTTTCCTCTGATTCAACAAGTATATTTGTTTTGAGCCATTTGTGTTTCCTGTGATAAACCCAGACAGGTTCTTTTGAGCTGTTAATTGCAATCTCTTCCAAATTTGGATCTTTAAGAATAATATCAATCTTGCCTAAGCCTACATTTTCAAGAATTAGATGATTCACCAAAACAGCCATTGTTTTATCATCTATATGTGGAAAATGATTCCTGATTAAATTTTCAATCTCTTCTGAGAATTGATTTTTTATTTCATCAAAGTCAACAGATTTTGATAGATCAATATCACCGATTCTAATCTTTCTTATGAATTCTTCTTTAATCTTATCAAGAACTACCTGAGTAATCTGACTGATATTTGCTATTGAGACATTATATTCTGGAACAAAATCTCCTTTCTTAAATATAATTTTTATATTTACTAAAAGCCCATTTACATTCAACTGATATGATGAAAGAACTTTGAAAGTTTTTTCTGTAGATTCAGCTTTCTTTGACTCTTTTACAATCTTCTCGTGAGATGGCTGAACTTCGGGGACCTTTTCAGCTTCAGGCACACTTTTTAATTTATTCGTTGAGGGAAAATCAATTTTATCTTGAGTATTATTCTTTTTTTTAAAAGGATTATTCATCTCTTTTCCCTCCTTTTTTCTTAGTTTTTTATTCTTTTTTATTCACTTGATTGTTTTCTACATTCTTTAAACTCTCATTTGGAAATAAATTAAGCGACGATAGTATGCTTTTGTTAACCTCTTCATATTCTTCTCTAAGTTTATCATAAAGATTCAATATTTGAAGTCTTAACATAGTCTTCTTCTCTAAAAAGCCACCCGGCAATTGATCATATAACCTTAAAATCTCTTCATAAATCTCCTGAGCTTTTTTCAATTCTTTTTTATTTATATTTTCATTAGCTTGTTCAATTAGATCCTTTATCTTATTAAACGATGAAGAGAAGTTCTTTATCTTATCCTGAAGAATTAATTCATTTATCTTTGAATAATCTTCTAGTAATCTTTCTTGCACAGGAATCTTATCCTTTAAAAATCCCTCTGGAAGCTTCTTAAACAATGAGACCGCTTCTAAATAGCTCTTGATTGCTAATGCAGTATTCTTAGAATTTATGGCTTTTTCAATAATATTTATCTGAGAATTGAGATTTGACATCCCTTCAGCAAAGGTTTCTCTATGAATCTGCTCTGAGATTGTGTCAATCTTATGCGAGATTTGAATAAATTCACCACGAATCCTTTTCTTTTCTATGTAGAAATCATTAGATATTGTATCAATTAATTTATTTGCAAGATCTAATAGGTTCTTGGCCTCTTTAATCTCCTTTTTGGCTAATAGAGAATCTATCTTCTTCTTTATGGCATTTAATTTATCTTCAGTCATAGAAAATTTTTTAGTTTCAATATCCCTCTTTGTTTGTAGCAACCTTGCCTTTGTCCGAAGCATCTTTGATTGTAACTCGCTCTTCCTCTTTAAGAAGCCTGAAGGAAGTTCATTGAATAACTTAGTTGCTTTTCTTAAAGAATCCTCTGCAAAGCTTATTTTCCCTCTCCCGGCATAGCTTTTTGCTTCTGAAATAAGAATCATAATCTGTTTTTCTTTTGAATTGAACTCTTCCTCAGACTTTTTCATAAGATTCTGGGCAAGCTGCCTATCAAAATCAACGATATCATCAACTACTTCAACATTCTTTTTATAGTATATCGCAGGGATCTGAGCTCTCAATTCTGAAATTCTCTTATACATCTGCCTTGCCTTATCAAGATCTCCTTTCCTTGCAAGTTCTTTAGATTGCTCAATTAGATATTTTATTTCCGAAAAAATCTCGGAGCCAGTACCTTCAGAAGGAAGATTCTTTTCCACATCTGTCAATCTTTTTTGCTCTTCGATATCAATTAAACTTAAAATTTGAGTTTGCATCTCTTTAAGGTTTTTCAATGTAGTATTTTTTGCAACCTTTGCTTTCATTGCAGAGATCTTTCCTGTAGCAAAATTCTCTAATACCTTTCTAATAATCTGATAGGCAGAAAGAATTTTTTTCTTTGCATCAGAATCTGCATAAACTGAATCTATGTATGATGAAATCTCTTCCAATTGCGACAGAATCTCTGAAGCAGTTGCCGAATCCAATGACTTGCTGTTTTTTATTATCCCTTCAATATCCTTTAACATTGCTATAATGTCAATTCCCCTTTCGCTTGTGCTTTTTTCTTTCTCCGAGCTAATCAATCCTTTGTTGATTCTTTTGCTTGATTCTTCAGTTTTAGATTGAACAGGCTGACTTTCAGATGAAGATTTGCCAACATATCTGAGAAGAGGAGAAGAGAGGCCATAATTGATAGTAATAAGATTATCTTCTTCTAAAAAAAGAGCCCACTGCTCTACTACTTTTGGATTTGTTTTGAGAATTTTAGCTGCTTCGTCAATGGAAATTTCCCCTCTTTCTTTGACTAAATCAAATAGTTCATCTACTAAAGTAGTCACTTCTCCCTGATTTGCCATGTTAATTAACACCAGCTTTTTATTAATTTTGAATGAATTGCTTAAGTTTATCTTACCAAATGATTGTTTAAAAAATGTTTTAATCACGCTTCAATAACAACAACTATAAAATAGAAGGAAATTTTATGAGCAAGGCATTATAAAAAACGGATTTTATTTTAAACCAATGTAAAAAAGTTAACTTTATAAAACATCGGATAAGTAATTTAATGGAATCATAATGGATAAATTTAACAAGATAAAAGAAGATAACTTAGCTAAAATTAAGTATGATAAGTCCTCTAAAGGAAGCATAGATGAACCAATTCTGACTTTAGTTAACCAAATCAATTCATTGCCAGATTTTTTCACTACAAGCTCATGCTCCGGAAGAATTTCTGTAATTAAAGATGGTAAAGGAATTACGAAGCAAAGGAATGCATGGATCTTCAAGAAACATCAAGCAATAACTGTTGAAGAACTTAAAAGCATTGTACTTCCAAAAGAAAGATGCAGTTTAAAGTTTGAAACAGTAATCCTTCATATAGCTACAAACAGCATTGATAACGCATTTAAGATGCTGAAAATTGCCAGAGATTCAGGCTGGAAAAAAAGCGGCATAATCTCTTACAAAAAGAACAAGATAATGCTAGAATGCTCTTCTACAGAAGTATTGGCAATGCCATTCTCAAAAGAAGGCAGGATAATAGCAAACGATGAAATCCTTGAAGAATTCTGCAATCAGGCAAATGAGAAGCTAGAAAAAGCTCATATGAAAATAAAAAAATTTACAAAAAATTTACAACTCCTAACTGATTAATTAAGCAACTATTCTTTAAATTATAATCTCCCTTTGATTATAAACGTTTGAGTATGGAACCTCTCCAAATTCACAATTCTTGCATGTTGGATCAAGAGCAATCCAATTTCCCTCTGTCTTTTTAGTGAATGGAAGCTCAGGCATATAAGCATTAACATAAATATGTCCTTTTATTAGAATAAAACGCGTTTCTATTCCTATCTGTTGAAGAAGATTGGCCAGCAAGATCGATTTTCCATCACAATCCGCAGCTCCTGAAATCAAAACTTCCAAAGGATTTTCAAAGTATTCCTCTTTTGGATCTGGAATATAAGAAATACTATCTCTCACAAATAAGTAAATTGCCTGAGCTGCACACCCCTCATAATCTCTACATGATTTTGTTGAAATATAATCTGCAAGAGCCTTTAATCTATAATCTTGGTAATTCTTATAATAATTAAGTAACAGAACAATATCCATCTCTTTTTCTTCTTTCAATTTGGTTTCATCAAGTTGAATCTGTTCAATAAGATAAGAAATATGGGGATCATTTAACATGGGAACATCTTTTGGCTTATCAAAAGAATCTATGAAAAATGTTGAGTAAAAGCCTATTACAATAAAGAATAAACAGATAGACACAAATATCTTAAATAAGATATTTCCCTTATTTGATGTTTCAGATGATTGAGAATCTCCGACTTCAATATACTTATCTAGATTTTCTTCAGAAAATTGTTCTTTTATAGGTTGAGAATTCATTTTAAAAAGAGAAAAGATTAAAAGTGATTTAAATCTTTCTAAATATATGAATGGATCTTTTATTGGAGCTGAGGCTGTAATAACCTTTGACGGCGATATTGTCATAAAAGAAAGGATAGAGAAGGGTTATAGAAACAAGGCATTGGATAAAAAGCTTAGAAAAGAAAGAACAAGAACAGAGTATAGGATTCTTCAAAAATTAAATAATGCAGGATTACATTGCCCAAAACCTTTAGAGGTTGATGAGGAAAAGGCAATCATAAAAATGAGCAGAATAAGAGGAAGTCCATTGCGTGACATTATCAATGAAAAAAATGTTGAATCTGTTTCAACAGAATTAGCTAATATTGTTGCAACTATGCATGCTATGGGAATTGTTCACCATGATTTAACAACATCAAACTTCATTGCAGACAGAGATAAAATATATGTAATTGATTTTGGACTTTCATTTTTCTCAGACAAAATAGAAGATAAAGCGGTAGACATTCATTTACTCGAAAGAGCCATAGAATCAAAACATCCTGAAATAAAAGAAGCTTTTATGAATAATTTTTTTGAAACCTATTTATATGCATATGATGAAGGAAAAGATGTATTGAAAAGGCTAGAAAAGGTAGAAAGAAGAGGAAGATACAAAGGAAAGAAAAACTAATTTATGCTGCAGTAGCGCAAGCCAAGAAATCAGACAAAATTGGAATTGTTAAGATGCCACTCTTTGCCAGAAATACTATTAACAACATAAAAAGAATTCCAAAAACGAATCCTTTAAACCAAGTCATTGGATGTGGACCCGTTCTGTCTCCAAAAAAAACCATTTTTTCACCTCATCTTTATTTCATGATCATTTAGTACAGAAAGAAAAATGTAAGAAGGAATATATAAAACTTACGAAAATGGATAACACAAGAGCAAATAAATCAAAATCAAATCAAAATCTTTATAAATGAGAGAGATTTCCGCAAGATGTGATTTTATATGGTGCAGAGGATTGGTTCATTAAATAGGAAGACTAGGGCACTCTTCAAGAAGAACTATAAAGAAAAAGGGAAGAGAAGTACAAGTGAATATTTTAAAGAATTAAATCAAGGAGAAAAGGTCTTGATTAGAAGAGAACCTTCTTCAACAGAATCTCAATTTCATTCAAGGTTCAATGGAAAGACAGGAACAATAATCGGGAAGCGAGGCAAATGTTATTTAGTTAAGGTTTCAGATGTTAAAAAAGAAAAAGAATTAATAATCCATCCAATCCATCTTAAAAGAATTGAGAGCAATGTTATTAAAAATAAGGCAAAGGCATAATAATAAGAATAACAAGAAGATATTGAACAAAAACAGGAAACAAAAATGGCAAAAACAATAATAGAATCTGATGAGCCAATAAGCGAATTTGAATTGAAGAATGAATTAGAAAAGATTAAGGAGCAGGATAAAGAGCTTAATTTTAGAGCTAATAGAACACTTGAGTATCTACATGAGGTTTCAAAGATTTCTTTTGAAGATGGGAATAAATTAAAAAAGGCTTTAATAGATTTGGACATTCCAAGAATGAAAGATGTCGTAATATGCAAAATTGTAGATTTATTACCAAAAACAGAAGACGAATTAAAGAGCATCATTCAGGTCTATTCTATAACTATTTCTAAAAATAACATGAAAGAAATACTAAAAACTGTTTCTGAATATATTTGAGTCTGAATTGACTCAAACTCAATGTTTCATCATCTACAAAACAAAAGTTATTTAAATCAAACAATGCAATTATCAATGAAAAATGGAAAAGGCTGAAAGAGGAATAAAACAGGAAAGGGAAGAATTTGCCATTGTCCTAGACTTCCTGCCAAATGGCTACCCATTCTCTGATTCCGGATCATACAGGAAAAGACCTGTTGTGCAGGCAATAGGCACAAAAGGACTTACATTGCTCGAGCTAGCCCCAAAAGTAGGGATTTTCCTTCAACCACAACAAAAGATTTACATAGGAGAACTCAAGAGAGATGAAATCCATCACATCATTGCCAGATTATCATACTCAAAATTGACTAATGTCGCAAAAGGGGAACTTAGTTATGCTTTAGACAGGATAATTGATGAAAATGAAAAGAAGTTTGTAGATTTCTTCAATAATGCTGCTCCATTAACAACAAGAATGCATTCATTGGAATTGCTTCCGGGAATGGGAAAGAAAAGAATGTGGGAACTTCTTGAAGAGAAAGAGAAAAAACCATTTGAAAGCCTTAACGAAATAAATGAAAGAGTAAGATTAATACCTAATGCTAAGGAAATGGTCAAGAGGAGGATTCTTAAAGAACTTGAAGGTAACGAAAAACACTACATATTTGTAAGACCTTAAATCAAAATCTTTTTTTATTTCTTATAAACGCAATAAGATACAAAGAAATGCGCCAGCCGGGAATTGAACCCGGACCAGACCCGTGGCAGGGGCCTATTGTACCATTCAACCACTGGCGCCTATCTATAAGTTTTTTGTGGCTCTTTAAATAATTTTTGCTAATGATGTTCTTCACGAGATTCAAAGAAGAAACAACTTACTCCAATTTTAACTAATCTTTTTTTATGAAACCTCATAGTATTTTTTAAAGGAATTAAAAATTTAATCTCATCTATAGATTCAAATCCAAACCTTCTTCCAAAAGCTATTATGTAGTCTCTAGTAGAACTTTTGTGAAAACTTATTACTCTATTTGAAACGCTAAAAGCCTTTTCTAAAAAAGAAACATCAGCACCTTTCTTGCGCGTGCCAAAAGGAGGATTTTCAATAACTAACTCAACCCGTCCATTGAAATCTTTAATATCGCTTTCAATTAAGTTGCTTCTATCATTTAACCTCATAATTTCAATATTTCTTTTCAATATTTTAACGACATCTTTATCTTTTTCAACAAAGAAACATTTCTTGGCTTCAAGGATTAAAGCTCCTATCCCCAAGATGCCTGTGCCCGCTCCAAAATCAGCTATTATCTTATCCTTAATCAATCCTTTCATGAAAGCATGCCAAATAGCCTCAGCAGCAACCTCGCTATCAGTAGGATACTGTTCTTCAATAGTATTAGGATTATCAAAGACATCTAATCTTGAAAGTTCTATAGCCAAAGAAGATTTTGAAATCATCAAAATAAGAATAAAAAATCAAAGATAAAAAACTTTTTATTTGATTCCTAAACAAGGTCTATTCCTAACTCTGAAGAAACCCTTTTCTTATTCTCCTCACGATATTCTTGTGATGATTCCTTCCCTAATATCCAAGGGGATTTAACCCCAGTCATAATAGTCATAACTAAAATCTTTCCAGTCATATCATCGCTAACTCTTGCTCCCCAAATTACATTTGCATCTGGATCCATCTCCTTAGTAACTGCTTCACCAATCATCTTTGTTTCCTCAAGGGTCATGTCTGGCCCACCGTGTATATGAATCAAGGCACCAGTTGCTCCAGCATAGTCTATTTCTAACAAAGGATTTGATAATGCTCCACTAACTGCCTCCTGAACCCTGTTTTTAGTATCAGACGCACCAACGCCAATTGCTGCAACTCCTCCTCCGTTCATTATTGCTTTAACATCTGCAAAGTCAAGATTAACTAATGAAGGCACAGCTATTGTTTCAACGATCCCTCGGATCATTGTTGCTATTAATTCGTTTGCAACTGCAAAGGCCTGTTGTATAGGTAGGTTCCCGGCAATCTTTACCAATCTATTATTGTCAATAACAATAACAGTGTTGCATACCTTTCTAAGTTCAGCCAGTCCATATTCGGCTTTATCAACCCTTGCTCTTTCAATGTTGAATGGCATTGTAACAGTTCCGACAACGATAGCTCCCATCTCTTTCGCCAACTTTGCTACGATTGGAGCGCTCCCTGTTCCTGTTCCGCCACCCATTCCTGCACATACAAAAACCATATCTGAGCCTCTCAAAGCCTCTTTTATCTCATTGCTCGATTCAACAGCAGATTCCGCCCCCACCTTGGGATAACCACCACAACCAAGTCCTTTTGTTATATTTTTACCAATGAGAAGCTTACGATCAGCAGAACTGATGTCCAAATGTTGTAAATCAGTATTTATAGCAATTACCTCTGCACCCTGAATTCCTTTTTTATACAACCAAGAGGTCATGTTGTTTCCAGCACCGCCACAGCCAATAACTTTTATATTGGCCTGACCACAACTTCCATTTAACTCATTTTCTTCCATAGAGTCCAGAGCGTTCTTTACGATAAATTCCATCTTCTTACCTCCAATATCCCAAAATGTATACTGAAATATCTAAATCACTACTGATATATATATTTTTCTAAACACTAGTATGCCTATATCTTTTAATCAACTTCTTAATCTTTTACATCTTTCAAGAACAAATAAAACTTTTTTAGTTAATACAAAGGATATATTCTTCTTGCCAAAAACTTATAAATTTCTTACTTTCCGCATAATCATGAAACATACATCAAAGAATCAGGGTTCTCATCACAATAATGAAGAACCTTCTTCTGAATCTTCACTTGAAAAAATCATAAAAGAAACAATTCAAAAACTTAAGGATAAAGAATTCTCCAAAAAAATAGTCATATTAGATACAAATGTTTTGATTTCAGATCCAACAGCTCTCTATAACTTTAAGAATTCACTGAAAGTTATACCATATGGAACTGTTGGAAGAGAACTCAACAATGTTTCAAATAACAGCAGAAACGCAATTTCAAGATTTAATGCAAATGAGGCAAAGAAAACAATAGAGAATATTATAGATTTTGCAAAACAAAGAGGTATCGATCCAGCTAATAATCCAATCCCTATGAATGACGGCCGTGATTTAATTTATATAATTGATGATACTAAACTTAATACAGATCCTTTGAAAATAACTACTGATTTAGGAAATGGAGATCTGAGTATTCTTAACACAGCAAAAGTCTTTGATAGAATTTCAAAAGAGGAAGGCTGTAATGCAGTTTTGATAACAAATGACTTAGCTTTAAGAACACTTACAAAGATTAATAATATCAATGCAGAAGAATTAAAGAAAGGAAGCATAGATTTAACTCAGATTTCAAAAGGATATTACCTTTGTTCTGATCCAGACGCATTAGCAAAGATTTTTGACAATAGCAAATCATCTACAACTAAGATGAAATCATTTGTGTCTAAACTAATGCCTTTAGAATCTTTTAATCAACTGATTGTAGAAGGAATTCCAATAGAAGAACTCCCACACAATTCATACATTATCTTCACAGGTTCAGAAGAAAAATCAAAAGAGATAATTAATAGTTCTAACTCTGATTTTCATAAACATTTCAAGGAATTACCTTCTTTGGTTTTCAGAATAGACCGTGTAAATGAAGTAATAAAGCCCATTAAATACGATGAGCCTTACAAAAGCATATTTGGGATTTACCCAAAAAATTTAGAGCAATATCTTTTTATGAATGATTGCATTGATGAAGATATTAAGATTGCAGTTGGCCATGGTGTTGAAGGAACTGGAAAAACACTAATTTCTCTGGCATCATCAATTTATCTTGCACAAAGGTATTTAAAAGATAATTATCTTGAAAGCAATCCAAAACTAGATTTAACAGATTTCGTAAAGATATCAAAACCAATAGTGCATTCCGAAGAGATTGGATATCTCCCAGGAGGAGTTGACTCAAAGTTAGAATTGGACTATTTCTCTTTTACAAGTGCAATTAAGAGACTTTGGGATCGTCGTGTATTAGCCAACAAAGATAACAAGATAAGAAACATCGATTTAGGTTCAAATTCTAATTACGACATTACTTCTATTTATGATTCATACGATGATTTAATGAATGACTCTGGAGCGCTATTTCTTAAGGCACCATTAGGATTTATGCGTGGTGTTGATTGGGGAAACGGTGTTTGGATTATTGATGAGTTTCAAAACGCTGAGATAGGGCAGGCAAGGTCTTTAATAACCAGAGCAGGAGACGATGTTAAAATAATAATTACTGGCTGCCCATATCAAATAGATAGCAAATACCTAAGAGATAATTATAATGCTCTAGCCTTCCTTTTATACAACATCCAGAAGACTAACACAACTGAAGAGAGATATAAAAATGCTCCTTTTGTCAACTCAATTAATCTTTCTAAAACAGAAAGAGGGAAATTAGCAAAATGGGGAGCAACCCTTGATGTAAACGATTATGATTACAACAAAAAGTAAATTTCATAGAAAAGTCAATAAAAAATTAACAAAGAAAAAATAAAAGATTTAATTAACCTTAATCTTCTTCGTCTTTTTCTTCTTGCTCTCTTTTTTAGGTATGTGTAGCTCTAAGATGCCATCTTTGTAGCTTGCATTAATATTGTCAATGTCTACACCATCAGGTAAACTGATGAATCTCTGGAATCCAGAATATCTCCTTTCAATCCTTCTCCATCCCTTCTTCTTGTCCCCACTTTCAATCTTCTCTGAACTTTCTCCTCTAATTTCAATTCCATCTTCGCTAGCGTTAATCTCAATGTCCTCTTTCTTTATGCCAGGCATTTCAATCTTTGCAACTATTTCATTATCATATTCAACAATATCTGTTAACGGGGTTCTGAAATAAGGCTCTTCCAATGCTGTCAATGCTGGCTGTGAATATTCCGGAAGCATCTCTCTCTCTGCTATTGGTATTTGAGAGAAAAATCTCGACATCAACTTGTCAAAATCCTCCTGAATCCTGTTTATTTCGTCAAACCAATTTGGCTCTCTCATCTTTATCACCTCCGTATTAGTTATTTACGGGTTATTTTTTTGAGAGTATTATTATATATGCCGCAAAAATATAAAAATCTTTTGTTTTTTATAACCTTCTTATAAATAAAATAAATATCTTTTTTACTTTAATCAAAAAATTAATATATATGTTATCATTAATATGTAGTATGAACAGAATAATGATAAAGAGAATAAATAGTGAACCATCAAAGAATCTTGATGATGAAATCTATTGGTTCTCCGATCAATTATGCTTAAGTAGTGGAAGAGATATTAATAATATTGCTACTAAGGTATTAAAACTCGTTTTAGAAAATTCTTCAAAATCGGTTCCCTTGACTTCTTTGGATGTTAGTAATAAGTTAGGCATATCTCTTCCAACAGTGAATCATCACATAAGGAATTTGATAGATTCTGGGATCTTAGTTCGAGAAAAAAATAGAATTTACTTGAGGCGAAAGACGCTTGTTAGCATAATAAATGAACTTAGAAAAGACATTGATAGAGTATTAAGCGATATTGAAGAGATAGCTAATGATATAGATGATAAGCTTGGCTTAAATAGAGTTGAGTAATGAAGGGTGGTAGGCGGGAGTTGAACCCGCGCCTGAAGCTCCACAGGCTTCCATGCTACCGTTACACTACTACCACCATCAGAATCCTGAGTCCTAAAGTTTTTTATAAAGTTTTCTATGAGCTTTTTTCATGCCTTTCATTCTTTTATTCCTTAAGCTTCTTTTTCAACTCTTCAACACTCATCTCTTTCTGAACTCTTCTTTTCAGGTCCTTTACAGAAATCAAACCTTTTTTAATCTCATCGTCTCCTAAGATTCCAACATAAGGAATACCGAGAGCTTCTGCATAACTCAATGATTTCTTCAAGCTTCTCTTTTTTAAATCAACATCAACATTTATTCCAGCATCTCTTAAATTCTTTGCTATTCTAAAACTCTCTTTTAAACTAGCTAAAGGAACAATGAAGATCTGCGCAGGACTTATATTCTCCGGCTCTTTGTCTTTTTTCAATAAACTAGTAATCCTTTCAAGACCAAAAGAAAAGCCGACAGCATAGATCTTCTCATTTGTACCGATGAAATCTCCAATCATATTGTCATATCTTCCACCTCCAAGGATAGAAGACTTTATTTCTCCTTTTGTTGAAAAACCTTCCATTACCGGTCCTGTATAATAATCAAGACCTCTTGCTAAATAAGGAGCAATCTTTACAAAATTATCAGAATCTAAATAACTTAAAATTTCCCTAAGTTCTTGAATCCCCTCTTTTGCAAGATCATTTTTGGCTAATTTTTCCAATTCTTTTAACATCTCTTCATTAGTTCCATCTAACTTCATAATATTGCGTATCTTTTTGATTTCTTCATCTTGCAACCAATTAATTCCATTAAGCTCCTTTATCACTCCTTCAAATCCTATCTTGTCAAATTTATCCAAAGCGACTAATACACTTGTTAACAACTCATTCTTAACCCCAAATCCCATCATCAATCCGTTCAATAATTTTCTATTATTTAATCTGATTTCTACATTGGTTAATCCAATTTTATTAAACACATCAAAAGCAAGGGTAATTAATTCTGCTTCTGCACACATCTCTTTTAGCCCTACTATATCAACATCACACTGAGTAATACATCTATATCTGCCCTGTTCAGGTTGTGATGCCCCGTCTCTGAAAACCTCTCCTATTGAATACCTCTTATATGGCAACTTTAATGTTTTCTTAGTTGCTACGAACCTTGCAAGCGGCACAGTGAGATCAAAACGAAGTCCAAATTTTCTTCCTGCCTGATCATAGCCATAATATATCTCCTTTTGAATCTCCTGACCTCCCTTCTTTGTAAGAACATCAACATATTCTATATGTGGCGTCTCCAAAGGAGAAAATCCATATGCCTTGAAAGTTTCTCTTAATATAGATACAATTCTCTCTCTTTCAAGAGCTTCAGCCCCATACCAGTCCTTCATACCTTTAACGCATGAAAACGCCTCTCCCATTTCAAATCACCTGAATCATCATATCAAATAAATATTTGCAATAGCCTCTGGGGGGAATTGAACCCCCGACCTGCTGCTTACGAGGCAGCCGCTCCAGCCACTGAGCCACAGAGGCAATTAATAAATTAATTATAACAATTTAAATAACTTCTAAATCTTTGCCTTTCTCAAGATTTATCTAGATGATTTATAAGCTTCACTATCTCATTTTTCTTTTCTTCAAGGATATCTTCGCTATCCACTTCAATATTTATCCTAACATAAGGTTCTGTATTGCTCTTCCTGATGTTGAACCAAAAACCTTTACAATATACGCTCATTCCATCTATGTATTCAAAATCACATCTCTCAAATTCCTTTTTGATTCCATCAAAGACTTCATCAGGATTCTTAACCTTGATGTTAATTTCCTCGCTCTTGAAAAAATGATCGAATTCGTCTAAAATCTCTGATAATGGCTTCTTTTCAGATTTTATTATTTGAAGTAAAATAAGCATTGAAAAAACAGGATCATCTATACAATAATTTCTTGAGAACATAATATGACCTGATAACTCACCGCCAAGCAATCCACCTTCTTTCATTAATTTTTCCTTGTAGAAAACATTACCAACCCTCATCTTGACAGGAACTCCTCTATATTTGAGAATAGTCTCTTCTACAACCTTTGAAAATCTAAGATCAAAATATATCTTCTCCCCAGGATTATTGAGAAGTTCGTGCTTTATGAACAATGAAAACAAAGCATCTAATGGAACAATTCTTCCTTTTTCATCTACTGCTATAATTCTGTCTCCATCGCCATCGAAAGCAACACCAAAATTTAGCTCATTCTTCTGGACAAATTCAGAAACAATCTTCAATGATGAACTTTCCATTGGATTAGGTCCATGACCCGGAAAATTTCCATCTATATCGCCGTTTAATATGACTGGTTTTATTCCAAGTTCTCTTGCTAATCTGTAAATCACCTTTGCCTGAGGTCCATTAGAAACATCAACTGCAAAAGGCAGCGTTATTGCTTTAAACCCATTCAATATATGTTCACAATAGAACTCTATTCCGTCAGCTTTAACACTCTTCCCTCTTTTGTTTAATGATTTGAAACTTTTTTCATTATATATCCTTTCAATCTCATCAATGCCTGTTTCATAACGAACAGGCAAGGCCTTTTTAAAACACATCTTGATTCCGTTGTATTCTTTAGGATTATGAGATGCAGTTATCATAATTCCAAAATCAGCATTCAATCTTATTGTTGAATAATAAAAAACAGGAGTAGGAATCACATCTAATTCATATATATTAAGCCCTTGATTAATCAGAACCTCCTTAACAATTTTATAGATTTTTGGGGATGATAATCTAGCGTCCCGTGCAAGTGCAATAGTTAAAAAGTTTCTCTGAATGCAGAAGCTAGCTATGGCTTTTGCAAGGTCTTCTGCAATATCTTCATTGATATCTTCCTCCCAAATCCCCCTAATATCGTAAGTCTTGAAAATCTCCATATTAATCAACTATTCGAATTAAACACATTTTAAGTATTGGATTTTATATTTTAAAGTTTGCTTTTTGAAGAGAGAATATTCCTAGAAAACCGTATCTTATTTTAAAGTATTAATAAATAAAATAAAAATTAAAAAATAATGTAAAATATTAGAGTTAGTTTATAAATTCAATTTTTTTCTCTTTTGACTTCCCTTATAGCTTTTCTCATGTAGCTGTTTATTCTCTTGTATTCCCCTTTATTTAACATATCATCTATTTCTGACTCCAGCTTAGTTAGATATTTATCTGATGGTATATATTCATTTATTTTTTCCAATTTCGTTAAATAACTAAGATAATATTTGGAAGGCATTTTTTCAGCTTTACTCAGCAAAAGTTTTAAATGCATCCTCTTACTAGGACCCAAATAAAAAAAAGGGAATTTTTGAGTTTCTTTTAAGTAAGTTCCAATTAGATTTTCAATTCCACCAGCATTCCAAATTTCTTTTTGATTTCTAAAATACTTCTTAAATGATTCCATTGCAGGAACGATCAAATCGTCTATTCCAATATGGTAAGAAAACTTTCCCCTTTTTATGTTTTTGCTATTTTTTTTGTTTACATAGTTTACATATTCTGAGATAATATTATCATAAAAGGTGCGTGCTGCCTCAACTATTTGTTTCTCACTAGCCCCTTCCTTTTTAAATGATCTGAAAATGTTATTTAAGTCGGAAATGTGAAAGTCGGAAATGTGAAAATAAAATGGAGGATAAATTTCAGGTTCTTTTGAAAGTAAATCTGAAATGAAATTTGCTCTCTTTTCAAAAATACCATCCATCATATCTATATAGGAGTCTCTCATCCTTGGATTCTCAAATTCTTTTGCAAATTCTACAACTTCTTCAAAATCTAAAGCGATATTTTTTTCTAGACCTTGGAATAATTTTGGAATAGAAGGATATTCAATCTTTTCAAACTCATTCTTTTTTACTTTCTTATAAACTTCTTTTTCGAACTTTTTTCCTAAATATCCTTTCAGTGGTGCTCTCGCAACTTCTTTAACTATTCCTTGATCCTCTTGTGCTGCTTTCTTTACAGCATTCAAATATGTTTTTTTCTCTCGTTTATTTTTAAAACCTCTAAGGATATCATCAATTTCTTTTTCTGATAAAATAGGGTTATCAACTGAACCTTTTAATTGTTCTAAAACATTGATTACATCATCTAAGTAGACATCAAAATCCTTTCCCTTTTTAGTCATTGCAGTGTTTGAAAAAACTCCAACACCATATCCAAAATCTGAAACTTTGTCCATAGTTTTCAAAAACTTTTCTAATTTTTCTCCTCTGTATTTTAAAGCTGATTCTGTTAAGGAATCAACTTCAGAATCAAGATCACTTGGTTTTGATATAGAGCTCCTGTTAATCAGGATATCTGTTAGATAACTCAAATATAACTTTCTATCAGAATCCTTCTGAATTGCTTCATTGGTTGGCTTTAATCTTTTTACACTTTCCGTTTCTTTTGATCCTTCCATTTCTTTCAAGACCCCTTTGAAACGGGATATATATCTTTTAAGTATATTAGTTTTTCTATGATCATCAAATTTCTGATACTTGTCAATATTGTTAAATAAATTATCTAATGAATGCGCTACATCATAACTAGCCAAATCATTTTTTTCTGCTTCTTCAAATCTTTGTTTTAATTTATTTCTCCATTCCAAGCCTCCAAAAGAATCCCTTGCTTTTAATACAGATTCCTTATTTAAGGCATTTAACAATACTTCCAATGTTTTTTTGTTTTCATCTTTGTCCTTTCCTTTTTTCAGTGCTCTTGAAACAGCAGTTGCTATAATAAGTTCATCGTCCCCGGAATATTTCTTTAAAGTTTCAAAAAACTTCTTTGTGATTTCGTTTGAGTTCTCATATTCTTTTATTTGTGTTATGTCTTCATTGAGTGTTCTTAAAAATGAAGGATAATAATCTTCGAATCCTTTGTATTCCGGCACAAGATATTCATCAATGCTTTTTAAGAATCCTTTGTCAAGTTCTTTGTAATCCTTTTGTTTGTTCAATTCATCCAAAGTTGAATTTAGAAGTCCAATCTCTTTAGCAGCTTTCATTGGTTTTATATTCTCTCTATAATTCCCAGTAGAATACTTTAAAACCTTATTGTAAAGATTAAGCATATCATATAATTCGTCTTTATACAATTCATTTTTTTTGATCTCTAATGAGTTTTCATCTGTTTCTTCAGTTTCATTTAAAGTATGAAATTCCTTTGAATATATTTCTCTAATTTTATGATTCTTTTCAATAATTTCTTTCTTTAATAAATCATATTCGTCAGGGAAAAAAGAAGTATTCTTTAGAATTGAATAAATCATATTCTCATCAGTTATTGCCAGTATATCCACAAGAGATTTTAAGCTAGAATCTTCATGTGGGAATCTAGGTATTCCTTTGGTTAATATATTATACTCTGGATGTTTTCTTAGAATCTTGTCTATTCTATGAGCATTTCTTGACATGCTCTCTATAGGCTTTTCCTTTGACTTTTCTTTTTTCTTCGATAACATTCAGGATCCCCCCTATTTGATTTGTTCCTAAACTATCTACACCCATAATATAAATATAAACTCTTTCCAAAATCTTTCTGTTTTATTTATACTTTCTAGGAGCAACTTTGCAAAATAACAACTACTTATCCTTTTTTCTCGTAGCTAAATTTTTCTCTCGCAGAAAGAACAGAATCTCTTACAAACAATTTAAGGCAATTGCAAAACCATTCAGCTCCTGAATCTTTAGCTGTTTTATAAGGATTCTTCATAATCATTCTTTTTGCTGCCGAACTAATTATCTCTAAGTCTTCAATCATGTCTTCTTCTTGTCCATATTTATTTAACACTTCCATCAATGTTCCTATACTTTTTGTTGTTATCTTTTTAAGATTTTCTTCTGCTCCTTTTTTGGATAAGTTATCAAATTCAGAGAATAAAGAAGAAATATTACTCAAAAATTCAAAATAACTTTTTTTGCTTCCAGTTCTTTTATTTCTTTGATATTTCTCGTTAATTTCAAGGAAATCTTCTACTAATTTTAAATCCTCAACATTATTAACCAAAAAATATACTGAATCGAATAGCTTCTTTTCCATTTCGTAGCTATCTTTATCTTCAATGAAGTAATCCGTTAATTTATCATACTTTTCGATAATCTCGTCAATCCTCCCCTGTGAATCAATTTCTTTAATTTTTCTTTCAAGTTCTCCTGATTCTTCATTTCCCATTTTAAACCAAGCCTATCTTAAGCCTATCTTTTTAAGTAACTTTAATAAAATTTATGTAGTTTAATTAAGTTTTCCTTACAAATTCTCTCTCACTTCCATCTTTAAATTCAAATTCTTCTGCTTCTGTTTCCCTCTCTCTATTTCTCTCGTCTCTTCTTTTCTCAAGCCATGAATAAACGCTTCCATGCCTGCTCCCGTTAAGCAAGCTTACTATGCTTTTCTTTGCATCCATCACATTAAATATTTCACCAATTATTCCAACAGTTTTCCCAAATATGCATATGTTCGTGTCAGTTAATTCTTCTATCGTCTTTCTGGCCTTCCCTTTTTCGCCAATAACCCTTGCCCTAACCCTAATCATTCCTTTTTTTGTATTGACAAAATCCTTTATGTTGATTATTTCTAACACATAATCTTTTTTAAACAAAAGCTTTGCCACCTCTGGATTAAATCCTCTTCCTATAGCGCTAATTACCTCTCTTAACTCAAAAAGCATTATTGGATCCTTTCCAGAGATTACAATATCCCCCTCCTCAGAATTAATATCGATTTTTGATTTTGAAATCAAGCTTAATTCTTTCTTAGTTTCTCCTTTTGTGCCAATTAAAGGAGCTATCCTTGTTTTAGGAACCCTTAATCGATATTCATATATCTTTCCTTCTTTGCTATCTTCTTTTCCGTTTGACCTTTCCAAATCCATAAATTTTAGACTGCCAAGCTTCTTTTTAAATCTTTTTCTTATGCTTTTTTATTCAAGATATTTTATTAAGTAAAAACAATCGCAAAAAATTTCATCGCTTTGATAAATATATAAACCAAAATAAAAAAGATTATAAACTAAAGCTAACTTTTCTTGCTAGACACAAAGATGGTTTTCATAGATGCTCTAAAATTTAAAAGAATGCAAAAACAATTGGAAGCATCTTTCTCAAAGATTAAGAGCGAATTTGATGAGCAAAGGGAAGCCATCAATGAGAACACCAATGAAATCCAGTCAAATTTTGAGTATCTTGATGAATTATCTAAAAAGGTAGATAAACTTTCAGAGAGGATAGATGAATTGAGTCTTTATATAAGCAAGATTACAAATACACTTGATTTAGATACAACAGAGATTAAAGAACAGCGTTACGAACAACAAAGCTTCTCACTTACTAGACGTGAAAAAGAGGTCTTTTCTGCCCTCTATATAATGTGTGAACAGAATATAAATCCTAGTTTAAAAAGACTCTCAACGAGGCTTGGCTATACAACAGAGATGACAAAAAATTATCTTCTTCAGCTAATGGATAAAGGAATTCCTATTTCTATGAGCCAAGAAGACGATGAAATCATTATAGACTTAGACCCCTCTTTCAGAAGAGTTCAAACTAAAAAGAATATACTAGGCTTAGATAGCTCTATTATGAGCCAGTTCATTGATTAAAAGAGTTTTTCTTTCTGATTTTTTTTCAGAAGAATTTTAGAAAATTATAAAAAGAAATATTAAATATTTATTCAAATGCCTCTTTATTCACATTCACGCATATTAACATTTGAAACCTGTCCACTTAAGTATAAATTCTCATATATTGATAAGCTTGAAGCGATGCTTGGCAACACTATTGAAGCATTCCTTGGCTCAATAGTTCATATAATTCTTGAAAAGCTCTATACTGATTTGAGTTTTCAGAAACTTCCTACAAAAAACGAACTTATAGATGCATACAACAAAGAATGGGAAAAAAGATACGATGATTCTATTGTAATCGTAAGGAAAGAGTATGACCCTGAGAATTATAAAAAGATGGGAAAAGAATTTCTTGCAAATTATTATGAACATTATTTTCCATTTAACGAATCAAAGACAATCGGTTGTGAGATGAAAGTAAAAATTGAGCTAAACTCAAAATATATCCTTCGGGGTTACATAGATAGATTAGCATATAAAGGAGATGGCGTATATGAAATACACGATTACAAGACATCAGGTCATCTGCCTTCCCAAGAAGAGATAGATAATGACAGACAATTAGCTCTTTATTCAATTGCTGTCAAAAAAATGTTTCCAGATGCAAAGAAAATCCCTCTTGTTTGGCATTATCTTGCTTTTGATAAGGAATTAAGAACTGAGAAAAGTGATCAAGATTTGGAAGATTTGAAGAGAAATGTAATTGAGAAGATAAAAGAAATAGAAGCATGTCAGAATTTTGAACCAAAAGAGTCTGCATTGTGCAATTGGTGCGAATTTCAGCCAATCTGCCCAAGAAGAAAGCATCTCTTCCAAAATGAAAAAGTTTCTCCTGAAGAATTCTTAGAAGAAGACGGCGTTCATTTGGCCAATCATTATCAAAGATTATCTGAAAAGAAAAAAGAATTAGATATAGAATTGGATGAATTAAGGACGAAGATATATGAATATTGCAAACGCAATAATATAGATACAATCTATGGGTCATCAATAAAGATAAAGATATGGGAAGGAGAATCTATTAAAATAACTAATGATGAAGAAAAAAAGCGTCAATTAGTTGAAATTTTAAAGGATATAAATCTCTACGATGAATTAGTTTCAATTGATTCATATAAATTATCAAAAATGATTAAGTCTGGTAAAATAAACCAGATTAACGAATCATTGTTAATGCCATTCATAGAAAAGAAACAAATCTTTAGATTATACCATAGTTTATTTGAATGGCCTAAAGATTAAATAAATCATCTAACTATATATTTTATCTCGGAATACTTATTATGTTCTTCCTTTCCTCTGACAATATGATGTTCAGAACATCTCGTAGTATAAGCCTCTTGAGCTCCTTGTTGTATCTGAGGTTCATCGTACGATGAGGCTAACCTTTCCCCATCAATGTTAATGAACCTCTGCGTCTCTGTAGCAATATTACTACATCCCGGATATGAGCAGAATCCTGTTCTGTTTATAATATCATCAGCAAGGCATAAAATTCTCCCTATGTCTTTATTGAAAGGCTCTCCCTTATAATCCCTTTTTAAAGCACTTATTATAAAACTGTACCCTTTTGAATAGTATTTCTTTATGACATCGCTTATTCCGGGAATGAATTGGGCTTCATCTATAACAATGTTCTTTTTAAATGGTTCATCCTTAAGGATATCTTCAAGTTCCTCTCCGTTTCTTATTACTCTGCAAGGCTCACTTCTCTGATTATGTGATGTTATCTCATCCTTTTTGTATCGTGTGTCAATATGTGATTTAAAAATATCAAAATCATAAGAATCATCTTTTGGATGCTTGAATTTTAGCCATTTCAATTTATCAATTTCCTCAAGCAAACTCTCTGTTTTAGACGAATACATTGGCCCTACAATTGCTTTAACCCTCGGCCTTTTCCCATCTTTAAATCCAAAATATTCCTGCCTTGATACTGGCATGTATTCTCCATTCTTATTTAAACTAAGGTCTGCCTCTTCACCAGACAATTGGCTACTCGCACTTTTCTTCACATAATTTTGAGCCAAAGTCATCAACTGATCCATAGGTCCAAATGGTTCAGCATCCGAATCTAAATTAAGTCCTCCTAAAGTAACAAAGCGCTTAGAATCCCTCAAAGCTTCAACCAGTTTAACAATATTATTATCATAAAAATTAGCTCCGTCAATGAAAATATACTTTGCTTCAGGATTTTTCTTTAATTCATCAAATATTTCATCTGCAGTTGTTGCTTCCTTCGCTGGGAAACTGTTGCCGCCAGCTGCATGAATCTCATTTTTATACATTTTGTCAGAAAGAGGGTGTTTAAAAACCTCAATCATATTATCATCAATATGACCTCCCCTGATTAAACTAAGAATTATATTGACCAGTTCTGAGCTTTTTCCAGCCTTAACTGGTCCATAAACAAGATTAACATACAGGGGCCTTTGAAGAATTGCACTATTCATTTAAACCATTTACTTTTTCTATTTTTTAAATTTAATCAAACTCAAATATATTTAATCCTTAGGTAGTTTTTTAATCTCTAAATAACCTTTATCAGTGAATATCTCAAATTCATCATCTGAATTAAAGTTACATTCTTTAAAAATCTCTTTAGGAATCAAGAGATTATTACCTTTAAAATTTAAAGATGAGACAAAACTAGTTTTCTGATTGGCTTTAACAGGAGTTATCCCCAATTCTTTAAATAACTTCGATGTTGCAGTTCCATTTTTATTTTCCATAAAATTCTTACTTTCCTCAAACAAGAATCGAGCAATCTCATCAGCAACATCAATCTTTGTTGCCCTAGTTATTCCTTGAAGGCCTGGGCTAAGATTACCTTCAATAGCAACAGGTCCCTTTGCTCCATAAAGAATATCTATGGCGCATATCGAGGCACCCATAGATTTTGCAGCCTTTACTGCTACTTCCTTGGTCTTATCATCAATCAAGACAGGCTCACCTTCTCCTCCAGCATGAATATTTGCCCTTTTTTCTCCTATCTTCGCTCTTCTCATCATTGCTGCGACCACCTTCTTGCCTGCAACAATTACCCTCAAATCAGAATTTCCACTCTCAACATATTCTTGGACTAAAAAAGGTTGTCTCAAAGCAGACAGGGTATCAAGAACAGAAGATGCAGATGCATAAGAATCAGCATAAAGCACTCCTTTCCCCTGCGTCCCATTAGGGATTTTAATTATTATAGGATAATTAGCATTTTTCTCTAAAAATTCTTTTGCCTTTTTTACATTTGAAAACAAATAACTTCTAGGTATGGGAACTTTTCCCAAAGCAAAAGCAATCATGTTCAGTATTTTATCATGACCAATCGTGAATCCTCTGCTTGTTATAGGTGTATAACATTCATCTTCAATTGCAGCAGCAATAGATTCTAATAGATTTGCATACCTAAAAGAACCTCTGATATAAACACAATCGTACCTCTCTAAAGCTTTTCCCTTATGCATAATCGTCATCTTTCCCTGTTCAAGGCATTCCTCTATGTCTTTAAGATTAAAACTATCTACAGAATCAAAATAGTTTTTCATTGCAGCTTCAATCCATCTTGAGCTCAAACTCTGTTGACTTATTATACATCCTTTCATTTAAAAACCCCCTTATTTACTAATTAGTTTTTTAATTATTATTTTCAATTTATTTTATCTTTTAATCTTCATTTATTTTACTTCTTATTCGGATTTATTAAGAATCCTAGCTTTTTAAGAGCATTTCTTCCTAAGAGTACAGGATAACTTAATTCAGACCTGTCTGCAAGGGAAGCGTTAACCAAAATCGTCTTATCTTTTACAGTTAATTTAACCTTTACATAAGGCCTTCTTTGCTTTCCATTTGCAGACTTAATAAGCTTAACCTTATGGATTGGCCCCAATTCAAGCTCTCTAGCCAATTCATACGATACTGAACAGCTGGAAGCACCTGTATCAACCCTTGCTTTAACCTTCTTTGATTTATTCTTGCCAGCTATCTTAGCAATACAAACAAATCCTATTTCGTTATCCTCTGTCATCATCTATCCTTGATAATTTTTAATGCAGTCTTGATGTCTCCTTCTCTTAAAGTCTTATTCCCAGAAACCTTACTAATCTCAATAGCTTTTCTTGATATCTTTTTTGCATATTCCTCAATCCAATCTCTAAGCTCCTCAACAGCCTCTTTTGAGACTTCACTAATTTCATCGCTATAAAATTCCCTTTTCAAAGGACTAAGAGGGATTCTATCTCTATTCTTTGGCATATAGAACTAAAAAACAGATTAATTTATATAACTTTTGCTCCTCTTTTTATTTATGTCCAATGAGAATCAAAAGAAGCAACCAGTAGATAACGATGTTATTGATGAAATAATAAAAATCTTGGAAAAATCAATATTGAAATACCAGCTTCCGATAGTCACCCAAATACGAATAAAGACAAACAAACCATTTGTTGTATTAATCTCAACAATGCTGAGCTTAAGAACAAAAGACAAGATAACAAAAGAATCTACAATGAGACTTTTAGAGTTGGGAGATTCCCCAGAAAAGCTTTTAAAATTCTCTCAAGAAGATATTGAAAAAGCAATATACCCAGTTGGATTTTATAAAACTAAAGCAAAGAATATCCTTAAAACATCTCAAATCCTTAAAGAAAAGTACAACGGAGAAGTTCCAAAAGATATGAATGGACTTCTTGAACTCCCTGGAGTAGGAAGAAAAACAGCAAACCTTGTATTAGGAGAAGCTTTTAACATTCCATCAATCTGTGTAGACACACATGTACATAGAATAAGCAACAGACTCGGTTATGTTTCAACATCTAACCCAAAGGAAACTGAGTTTGCTCTCCGTGAAAAACTTCCTCAGAAATATTGGATAAGGTACAATACACTTCTAGTAACCCTTGGTCAAAATATATGTCTCCCAAGAAGTCCTCTTTGTTCTAAATGTCCAATAGAAAAATATTGCCCAAAAATTGGTGTTAAAAAAGCAGATAACAAAAATTCCTCTCTATCTATCATCTAAAGGTGCTGTTTTTCACCAGAGGAATTTTTGGGATTAAAAAGACAAGTCTTTATCTATCACCTAAAAGTGCTGTTTTTAGCTTCGTCTTTTAAATAACAAATACATTTAAATACCTTTTCAACATATTTCTTAAGAAGGAAGATGGGCACGCGAGTTAAATCAGGGACAATTATTGGAGAAACTAAGTTAAGCATAAAACACAAAAATACCCCTTTTGATATGAATGCACTTGCTGCCTTTATGCATGATTGGCTCCTTGAAGAAGGATTTCATGATGATACCGGCTCAGACGATTTCATTGAAACATATTACTGGCAGGAATCAACACAAAAGGGCAAAAATGTGTGGTTTTGGTGGCGAACATTTGCAGGCCCCGAGAAAACCCAATCAACTTATTTTGAATATCATCTTGATTTAGAATGCCAAATCTTAGGATTAATTGATGTTGAAACCGTAGTCAATGATAAGAAACTTAAGCTCAATAATGGAGAAGTAAACATAAACATAAAAGGATATATGGTTTTTGATCCAAACGATCTCCTGAAGACGCATCCTTTTATAAAAACAATTTATAACTTCTTTCCAAAATCATGGCTCCATAAAGAGATAAATTTGCACAAAAAAACATCAAAAAAGCTAACATCAGATTTTTATAATGCAATAAAGGCTCATTTAGAACACCGCACCTTATCAGAGCAATTCCCGAATTTTGCTCCAAATAGAGGAATTGAGCATTGAAATAACTAGTTTTTATAATTCTTTTTAAATAGAATCATATAATTCTTGCAATAAGAGAATAACCACTTACACCAACAATCTCAACATTTATCCAATGCCCTATAGATTCATCTGAAACGATTCTTAACTTCTTTTCTATATCTTCATTTGGAATAATTAATTGCTTATACCAAAGATTCCTTGCCTTCATTGTTTTAAGTTTTCCTTTTTCGTCAATAAGTGCCTTGCCTTTCCATCCTACCCAATCTTTGTTTCTATCTTTAACGATTTCATTGAAAACATCTTTCAAAATCTTAGCCCTTTCTATTCCAACCTCTGGCTTTAATTGTTCCATTGTCGCAGCCCTTGTTCCGGGCCTTGCCCAAAATCTAGAAATATTAATAACATCAGGCTTAATCTCCTTAATAAGCTCAACACTCTTTTTGAAATCTTCTTCAGTTTCATGTGGAAAACCAACAATAACATCTGTTGCTAAACTAACAGCCGGAATTTTATTCTTAATCCTTTTAAAAAGCGTTAGAAAATCATTAGCACTATACCCCCTATTCATCATCTTTAAAACCATATCACTGCCTGATTGAACAGGAATATGAAGAAATCTGAAAAAATGTTTAGAGTCTGCAATAACTTCATTAAAATCATCGACAATTCTAAGAAGATGATTTGGATTACTCATTCCAAGTCTTACCCAGAATTCTCCATTTAGCTCATCAATATCTTTCATTAGCTCAATAAAGCTTTCCCTTATATCAAAGCCGTAATTAGCCAAATCCTGAGAAGTTAGCCAGATTTCTTTAGCTCCTTCTCTTAGAAAGGTCTCAATCTGACATATGATATCTTTTTTTGGATAAGATTGTAAAACTCCCCTTGCCTGTTTTGTTTTACAATAGCTACAATTGCCCAAACAACCCTCTGCGATTGGCACTATTGAAATTGTCTTATTGAACATATTGTAATTTAATTTATGAAAATCTTTCTTAGTTCCATTCCAGAATACAGTTCTTTTTCCAGCAATGATTTCATCAACAGATCTAACAATATCGTCAAGATTCCTTGTTCCGATAATACTAACATCTTTTAATCTATTATCATTTACTAGCCCCTTTTCTGCATCAACAACACACCCTGCAGCAATAACCTTTTTTTTGCTCTCTTTTGCATTCCTCAAAGCCCTAAAGAGTTTCGTTTCAGCATTGTTTTTAACAGTGCAGGAGTTAATTATAACAACATCTGAATTTTCATAATTAGAGATTTCATATCCTGCTTCCTCGAGTCTTCTTTTCATATACAAAGAATCAGCCTGATTTGCAGAGCATCCATAAGTCTTTATGAATACATTCGCCTTCTTCTTGATAATATTCTTCATAATTTTTAGGAGTGAGGCTTAATTTTAAAAGCCTTTTGCGACTCATATTTAAATTCTATTGAAGTTTGTTGTTTTTATTCAATCTTTAACCATCTTATTGAAATAATTCAAAGATTTTCTTAACAATTTTTTATATCTTCTATATTTTTCTAAAATTATTGATGCAAATGAATCTCAAAAACATTATTCAGGATATAATGGGGATTATTATTGCCCTTTCAATCTCAGCCCTTACACTTGCAAGTATAGTTGCAGGCGTATATTCTACTGGAATAATAAATGATAGCGATAGCTTAACCAACTTTTTCTCATTGCAAACCCCGATAGAAGAAGCTCCTCAAGACATTATTAAAGAAAAAGATATTAAGATAAGGCACAATTCTGTCATCATAAATGTTAAGAATGCATCAATTGTTGAGATTGAACAGCCATACTTAAATCTATTACTTCTCCCTAAAGGCAGTCATGCTCTCCTGATAGATCCATCATCACTAGATCAACTATCCTTTGATAGCTTAAAAGAAGGAGACATAGTATACTATGAATCAGGGAATAATTCAACAGGATTTTCAAGAATCTTTGAAATACACACTGAAAATAATATCACTTATTTTATAGATGCATTTACAAAAAAAAGCATTAAGGAAGATGAAATAATTGGTGTAGTTGCGGCCTTCACTTATTGATTATCTCTTTCAATATCATTCAATCAGTTCGATCCTTTTTCCTATTAGCTTATATTACATTTAGCAATGAGTAAACCATCCTGTCTCCTGCATGCTCTAGAACAGAAACATTCTCACCGCTAATGATAATACAATCATCTCTAAAGAAAATTCTATTACCAGAAGTTTCGTTTATTTCATACCTGATTACAGAAACAAAAGTCTCTGTTCTATTTTCAACATTAATCATATCGCCTTCCGAAGCATTGTAGCAATCAATGACCATTGCAGCTTTATCATCGTAACCAGCTGGAATATAAGTTACCCCAACAACACTTGGAATTCCTAATATGCCCGTATTGTTCTTTCTAGGATTTAGAATCTTTGAAATTTCCATGGCAGATAATCCAACACTGCTTGGCATAAAAGGATCTGTAGTTATAAAAACAACATCTGAGCTTAGCAACCTATCTTTGATTTTGCTTTCATTTATAATCTCAATATATTCAACCTCTTCAGGATTATACCTGACCATCAATTCATAAGACTGATTTCCAACCTTGACTAGAGTAGACCAACCAACAAGCTCTTTCTTAAAAATGAAATCATTATATTTTATTATCCCTGGACTAGAATGATTGTCTTTTTCTCCTTTTAAATGAAAATCAATTACCCCAAGCTGTTGTAAAAGCAACCATAAAAAAGCAACAGCAATCATTACAATGATAATATTGACAGCAAAAATCTTTATCCTGCCTTTTTCTTTTCTTTTATGTATCGCCATATTAATCACTAAAAAAGTTTTCTTCGTTAATAACTCCAAGCCTTACATATTCAACCAATTCAAAGAATTGAATAACATCATAAGGAGTATTTGAATCTATTTCAATTTCATAGCATTGCTCTCCAATCTTATTTAAAACACTTTCGTTTCCCTCATTAAAGATTACTACAGGCGACATGGTTGAGTTGATGCAGTTAACCTGAGCTAAACTTCCACCATCCACGAATCCCTGAATTATTTTAATGGGTTTTATCCCACCGAGATTTTTTTCAATCTCAAGCCTGCCATAGGAAACATAACCAGTGAGATCAGAATTTTCATGAGTAGAAACAAGCAATATAGGTGTTTTTTGAATAATATTAAAAAGTTCCTTTGAAAGATTAAAAGTCTTTATCTCTGATGGGAGAAAATTAAATCCGATATCTTTTCTGTTGTATTTAAGAATCCATCCATTGTTTGTCATTGAAAAACTATAATCCCCAAACACTATTTCATTCTCAGGATTTCCTTGAGAATTCATTATGGCAAATTGGATTGTACTACCAACAAAAAGAAAAGCCACGAGAAGACTCCAGATAAGCATATTTCTCTTTCTTCTCTTCTCTTTTTTAATATTTTTCAATTCTTTTTTAGCCATTTGTAGTTCCACTTTCTGCTTGTAAAAGAAATGGGCCCGCGGAGATTTGAACTCCGGACCTCTCGATTATCAGTCGAGCGCTCCAACCTGGCTAAGCTACGGGCCCCTCGCCTTAAGACTCTGCTGAGACTTCTTGTTTAATTAATAAAGTTTTCGATTGGTCTCTCAAACAAGGAGTTTAACATATCTTTATTGAAAAGATGTAAGAATCAAAAAGAGAATTGCTTATTAAACTCGAAATCTTTAATAATCTTTTCGTATTCTTTCATGAGAATGGACAAAATTCCTATTGCCTTTCCATATTGTTCAGACGAGCTAATTGAATCCGTTGGAGAAACCATCAAATCAGGAAGATGGGCAAGAGGCAGGCATGCAGAAGAATTTGAGAAAGAATTTGCGTCTTACATAGGAAAAAAGTCTGCTTTTGCTGTTAATAGCGGGACAACTGCATTAAGACTTGCATTAAGATCTTTAAATCTTAAGAAAAAAACAAAAGTAATCGTTCCAGACATGAGTTTTATTGCTACTGCTCAATCTGTTATATTAGAAGGTCTTGACCCTGTTTTTTTAGATGTAAATTATGATGGAAATCTTGATCCGACTTCTCTTGAAAAATTTCTTTCTAATTCATATCAAGAAGTTGGTGCAGTAATGCTTGTTCATCTTCATGGTAAAGCAGCTCAAGTTGTTGAAATTTCAGAAATCTGCAGGAAATATAATGTTCCTCTGATTGAAGATTGCTCTCAAGCTACAGGCGTAGAAATCAAAAGAAAAAAAGCAGGCTCTTTTGGAGATTTATCAGTATTCAGTCTTTATGCTACAAAAACATTAGCAAGCGGAGAAGGCGGCATCATTGCTTTTGATAATCAAGAATTAAGAGATTTTTTTTCTGCTTCTTCTGACAACGGTTTTTATAAAGGAAAACTAATCAATTCGCTAGGAGATAGCCTTCGATTTAGTGATATTCATGCAACTATTGCTTTATTCCATCTAAAGAATCTTGATGAATTAAATGCAAAGAGAATTATAATTGCAAAGCAATATCATGATAAGTTTAATTCGCTTAATAATATAATCCTGCCTTCTTTAGAAAATAATGTCTTCCATCATTATAACATTGTAATTAAAAAAGAATACAAATTTTCTTTTCAAGAGGCATATTCTTATTTCAATAACTCAGGCATTGAGATAAGACAATATTATCCATACACTTTATCTTCAATCTTTGAGAGAAAGCCTCAAAAAACAGCATCTTATCTGTCAAAGAACTCGTTTTGCATCCCAATCTTTCCTTCACTGAACACTGATCAAATTAATAAAGTTAGCGAAAACACATACAATTTTTTGAAAGGTTTGAAAAAATGAACATATTAGTATTGAATCTTCCATTTCCTAGAAAGATTATAAGGCGATATAGTTGTTCTTATTACTCTAATGGTTTTTTATATCTGCCTCAGGAACTTTTAAGGCTTGCAACAATAATAAAACAAAATAATACAGGCAATACTTTCTTTATAGACGCAATTGCAGAGAATAGATCTGTTAAGGATATAATTAAATTTGTAAAAAACAATCATATAGAAATTATTTTTACATTGCTCTCGCTTGATTTCATAGATAATGATTTAAAAATAGTAAATAAAATAAAACAATCAACATCAGTTCCTATCGTTTCAATAAGCTATTTGGCATCTTTATTTAGAAATCAATTCCAGCATTTAGATGTAGTTCTTGATAAATTCTTTGAGCAAAAGACCTATTTTGCATTAAAGAATTCTTCATCTATTGATGATTTGATTAATTCATTAAAAGAAACAGAAGGAAAAACCTTTGATTTCAATCCAAATTTAATTAATCAAGTTGATAGAAGTTTTATAAATCCCAAGAATTATCAGGAAGTCTTCTGTAGAGGTAAAACTGCTTTTCTTTATTTCGGATTTGGCTGTCCTTATAAATGCAACTATTGCATCTCTTCATATGATTATAAAAATTATACCTTGAGAAAAAAGGAATTTATTTTTGATGAATTAGAACAACTTTACAAAGAAGGATATAAAAACATAAGGGTGTTAGATGATAATTCAACAATTAATAAAGAATTCCTAAAAGAATTAGATATTTTTCTAAAAGAGAAAAAGATTTTTCTAAATTTTTATGGCCTATCAAGAATATCTCTCATTGATAAAGAAATGGTTGAAATTCTTAAAGATGTCGGCTTTAAGAGAATATATTTAGGGTTAGAAACGCTTAACCAAAAAATGCAAGAATATTACGAAAAAAACATAGAAGTTAATTTAACTATTCTAAGAGAAAAAATAAGACTTTTAAAATCCAATGGAATTGAAACAGGCCTATGGATGCTTTTCCATCCATTAAAGCAGACAAAAAATGAATTGTATTCATCGATAAAAGAATTATCTTATTTAAAAGCAGATCTCGTTAATCTTAGCATTCTTGTGCCTTATCCAGGGACAAAATTATTTGATCTTGAAAAAGAAAACATTAATTACTCTTTAAATCCATTCATATCAGAATTCAAAACGAATTACAATTGTGATAAAATAGAGAGGATGTTCTATGTTCGTTATTATTTAAGACCTTTAAATGCCTTAAGAATAATGAAATTTGTTTTAAAATATCCTATAAAAAGTATTAATCTCTTTTTTTCATTATTTAAAAATCCAATAGATCCAAGAAAAGATTTTATATGAGTGAATTAAAATGGAATTTGGACCAATTTATAACTTTCTTTCAACAAAAATCTGGCCAATTTTCTTTGAATATGGAAAATTCTTTGCTTATCTTACACTTATTCTTACGATAATCTCAATTATATTGTCTATCTTAGTAATAAAAGAAAGATTCATTAATTCAAATAAATCAAAGAGAAGAAAAGACAACAAATCCTATTTCATGATTCTTTCCCTACTTTTAATAATCTCCTCTTTTGTTTATTGGTCAGTCGCATCTGAGAGAGTCTTTTTTTCATATGATGAGACTGATTTGAAGTTTTATATCGCTTCAATTAGACTTGCTCAAGAAGGAGAGTTTCGTCCATCTGGAACCCCCTTAGGGGGTTTTTCTTACATTTTGATCTTTCTCTTTAGAATTTTTCCATCATTGACAGATCCTTTTAACCTTTTCTACTTTATAATTTGGATGAACTATTTTGTTCTACTTTTCATGATTTTTTTGATTTTTGACATGTTTTATTTAAAATCAAAAAACAAGTTAATTCCGATTTTTCTTACTTTGACTATTCTATTTTATACACCCCTAATTGAGAGTATTTGGTATTACAAGCTTTATTATACAATTTGTCTCGCTGGACTTTTCTTTACATATTATGTATTCATCAGAATGAACGATTTACAAAAGAATAATAAACTAACTAAGTTAGGAAAATTTTACTATCCGCTGCTGATTTTAATCCTTCTTTTCTTAACTAGTCATAGCCGTCCAGAATTATTAATTCTCTCTTTTCCAATACTTATTTATTCTATCCCTTTTCTCATTAAAGAATTTAAAAGTTGCAGATGGCAAGGAAGATTATATTATATTATTTTAATATCTTTTTTTATCTTGATTCATATAGATGTTCTTTCATGGTATATTTTATCAAATAGCCAAAGATTGAATGATGGAACACTTCAATTCAACAGGCCTGTAATAAGCAGAGATATTATGAATGTCTTTGAATGGCTTTCATACTCCTTCATATTTGTTTTACTTTTTTCTAAGAAAACAGCAATATTTGGTCTCTTGTACATCCCTTTTTTCACTTATATTAGATTCTCTCTTATGTGGGATTGGCTTCTTTATCCAACATATTTTGTCTTTGCATTATTTTTAATTCTTTATAATTTTCCAATATTTACTAACAAAAAGACAACATCTTTAGCAATATCAATAGTTTTATTCCTTTCAATGTTTGCATTATCCCCCTTTTATCCTTTTGAAAGAAATTTGTTCTATTATCCTCTTCAATATTCTGAAAAAGATGATGATGGCTCTCAGATTTTGTATTTAAAGGAATATTTAAAGGATAAAGAATATATAATTTATGAATCTTGGCCAGATATCTTTTCGACTTACATCTTTTCAGATTCTCCTTCTGAATTCAAGGAATTCCGTAAAGAATTAAGTAGCAATATGAGCATTTTTTTTAGAGATGGATATCATCTCAATCTATCTTCTTCATTTTTTTTAGAACAAGAAAAGCCTGTTTTATTCGCTTATAATCGAGATATAACGGATTATACGCTCTATCTCAACGATTCAAATGTAACTTTTAGCAAACTTATAGATAAACCATTTGCTTACAATCTATATGAGCTTCATTTTCACTTTTATGATGAAAATATTACAAAATAAAATTATGAATTCCTTAAATTATATTCATTATTTAGCAAATTAGACTAAGACTTCCTTCATATAAAATACATCAAATACTTCATTCTCATAGATTTTTTCTCCATTGTTTCTCTCTATAAGCCAATTCTCTAATGTAGATAGAAATTCTTTCTGCTTTGAAGGGACATCTTCCCCTATTCTTTTTTTTCTCAACCAGCATATATTATTGTATTGCTCTAAAACCTCCTTTGCTTCTTCTTGATCTGATATTGTGAAGGAAAGTGGTAAAATGCTAACATTAGTTTCAGCAATAAGAGAATGAATCCCTCCTGTAGAGTAGAAAAGAACAAAAGAATCATCTGGACATTCTTTTGCCGCATCCTCGATTAATTCTCCATTTCCCTCCTGATGTTGAATCTGAAAAAGAAAGAAAATTGTTGCAATGCAAAGTAATAAAGAAATTACAGTTTTAATTATTTTAATATATCCTTTACTATTTAAGCTAAAAAAATCGACCCAAACAATCCCAATAGGAATAAAAAAGAAACTTAATGAAGTTATAATAAATCTGAAGTCAATATTCAATGGCTCCAAAAAAGAATATGTTATGAAAATCTGGAATGAAACTAAAATAAGAGCTATCGAAATGAAGAAAGAATCTCTATTTTTCATTTTTCTTCTTTTTGCATTGGAAAAATAAAGAAATGTTTCATATATCAAAAATCCTAATCCTCCAAAAACAACTAGCTTAAATATAATATTTGAATTTAAGAGAGTCTTAAACAATTCAGGAATCCAGAAATTACTCAATCTATAGCCATATTGAGATATAGAATAATGATTATCGTGATATCCATTCAATAAAAAGAATATTATTCCGCCAAAATAAAGTGCATAAAAAACAAATTTTCGTATATAATCTTTATTCTTGAATAAACGATTTACGATGAAATCAGCAACAAATAAACTTAAAAGCATAACAGGAAAGAAATTGATACCTATCATTCCTTTTGTTCTTATGTTCGAAAAACTGAAAAGGATTAAAAGAAAAAAAGCTGAAATCGCCCCATTCAAAAGATAATCTCTTAATGAAATTTTAATCTTGTTTTTGCTCAGATAAATGCTTATAAGAAGTGGAACAACGAAAATTAATTCTATCCTCGTGAATATAAGAAGCCATGAAAGAAGGACTAGAAACAAAGGTAATTTTTTACTCTTCTCTTTATCATCTTCTTTTGATTCAACTATATAGAGCAACAATCCGAAAGATAGGAAAAAAAGCAAATTTTCCGCAAAATATTCAAGGATATAAACATTCTTAAATGGAATTAGGTAATAAAGCAAAGAAAAAGTAAAACAAAGTATTCTATTTTTAGAGAATTGTCTTAAGATCAGATATATAAAAAGTGTGGTAAATATGTTTAAGATATTTACAAGAATTCTTTCTCCCAATTCATCACCAAATATCTCTCTTGCACCTATGAGAAACAAAGGATAGGTTAATTCATGATCTCCCAAAAACATTTCGTTTTCACAAATTCCACCACTTCGTTCAATTCCTTCCTCCCCTTCGATGATGCAGCTAGCTTGAGAAGCATGAGCATAATACTCCGAATCAATATTAACAGTATTATATGTCCAAGGAAACCAAATTGTTTGAATAACAACAAGCAAAGAAATAAAGATAAGATCCATAGAATCTGTTTTTCTCTTCTTACGAATGATTTCATAAACTAAAGTACATCCTACTGAAACTATCAGCAAAATATAAAACCACACAAAAAAAATAAATGTCATTTTGTCGTTTTTTTCTTATAACTTCTTATTCATATATATAATCATATCCATAAATATGAAAATAGGTTAAGAGATATTTGAAACTCAAACCTTTTTTAATGCCCATAAAAACATATTTGAACAGTCTTCCGAAATATTTGAAATTATCTCTCAATATTCTCTTTCTGAGATGTGGCAGGAAGGTTTTCATATATGCTTTTATCTGGTATCTTTCAACCTCCTTTGCAGAAAGATTTTTATTATTCACTACAGCATCAAAAGTTATGTTATCAGCCTTATTTGCTCTATTGAAATCTATCGTGCCTCCATATCTTTTTACCAATTCTTCTGATTCTTTCGTAAAAGGTTTAAATATAAAGAAAGCGCTACGCTCAGCATCAATTTTTCCAGCCATCTCAATTGTCTTATTTATAGTTTCCTTTGATTCCGCAGGAGCTCCTAATATATAATAAGCTGTCATTTTTATTCCATATTTCTTCAACAATCCAACAACTTCCCAAATTTTCTCCTCAGGAAGCCCCTTTCTCATCACCTTATTCCTTATAAATTTATCACCACTTTCAATTCCTATTCTAACCATGTTGCATCCTGATGAAGCGAGCATTCTTATTTTTTCCTCATCAAGATTATCTACCCTCGAAAATATTGAATACTTGCTATTTTTCGGATCAACAAGTCTTTTGTATTCTTCGGTAAATTCCTTCAGCCATTCTTTGTTAAGTGCAGGGATCTGATCAAAGAGTTGCATTAATCTTAATCCTCTTTTTCTATACTTTTGCCAATCGTATGCAAGCTCTTCTGCATATCTCTTGGGCGACATTACTCTATAATAATTTCCCAAAACACAATTCCTAAGTTCTTTTGCCTCGCAGAATGAGCAATTATATATACAACCTCTGGTGCCAATCTGGTAAAGCATTCCCAAAAAATAAAGGTAATCATCTAAGTGTTCCCATAAATCCCAGTCCAGATATGGTAATTCATCAAGTTTAGAATAAAAAGATCCTGGATTTGAGATTAAATGGTCTTTATTGTAATACCAAAGACCTTTTATTTTATCTAATTCTAATCCTTTTTCCTGTTTGTTCAAGAAATCTATAAGGCTATCTTCTGCATCGCCAACAAAAACAAAATCAACATATGGCAATTCTACCAGCTCTTCTGGGTGCGTTGAAGCATGATATCCTCCATAAATAATCTTTATTTTGCTATCTATTCTTTTAACTTCCTGAGAAATCATTTTAATATGATTTAAATAAAGGCTATTAACCGAGAAACCGATAAAATCAGGTTTCTCTCGTTTTATATGCTCATTAAGCTTTTTTCTCCAATCTCTGCGGTGAAATGTGAAGTCTAAAATATCTGCTTTATGATTACTCCATTCATTAACACAACTAGCCAAAACAGTAATTGCAATATCAAGGGCACTATAATCCCCACCTAATGTAGGATTGATAAAACTAATTTTCATTATTCTTTAAAAAAACGAAAGTTTTATATTAATGTTTCTTTTTCAATAAGACATGTCACTAACAATATTTAAAGAGATAAAACCAAGCGAATTCGATTCTTGTGAAAATCTTAAAATAGATAAAACAAAAAAAGCAGTGTATGTTTTAGTTGATTTCACTATATTTGACAAAGATGTTTTAATATCTGCAGCATATAGCATTCAAAGATTTGCAGATGTTGTTATAGATTCTGATGGAAAGGATTTTGCAATAGTTCAATTGAGAAAAACCAATTTTGATGGAACCCTTGAAGAGTTGGGCAGAGAGTTCAATAACAGGCTTATCAATTATGCTCATTATTTTGCCACATTAGAATACACAAAAGAAGTTAAAGAAGGAGTAATGGAAGAGGTTTACTCTCAGCTTTCTGATGAAGATGAAATCTCAAACGAAAGAATAGCACAATCATCACAAGACATAGATTCTAAGGAGCTTCATTCCTCTGGAGCTAGTGAAGAATCCGGGGATTTAGATTCTGACAACACACAGAAGATAGACGAAGCATTAGACGAAGACTTAGAAGATATCGATGCAGATGAGATAACCGTTCCTTGGGAAGAGAAATTCATGGATGACTTGAAAGATAAGAATGATAAATTTCTAGATAAAGAAAAGGATGAAAAATCTGAAAAATGAAAGCCGAATTTGTTGAAAATACGGGCCAAATGAAAATTAAGGATTTTCCACATTTCCTTTATTCAAAGGCTCCTTTTTTTAAGATATTGAACATTCTTAAAGATGACTTTTACATTGCAATCAGAACATCCAAAAAAAATGAAGCAGAAAAACCAAAAGAAGAATCAAAGAATTCAAAAGAAGATGATATAAAGTTCGTAGATTTA
>JASGME010000005.1 GCA_030156615.1 Candidatus Woesearchaeota archaeon
TAATTCTTTCTTTGTTATTTTTTTAAATAATCTCAGAGTTACTATTTTCTGCATATTGTTTTCTCTCATATTTGGTGCAGGAGCAATATTCATCCTTAGTTGGAACGGTTCTGTTCTTGGTGTTGCCCTTGGTGATTTTGTTAAGGAGAAATTGGTCTTTATTGGTGCAGGTGAAGCAGCAGGTGTTGCTCATTATCTTGCTTCATTCTCCAGCGGTGTTTTAAGATATTTTATTCATGGAGTACCTGAGATTACTGCCTACATCTTTGCAGGTATTGCCGGGGGCATAATCTCTTTTGCAGTAATAAAACATTCTTTATTTTCAAAGAAGTTTGAATCTGTTGTTGTTGATTGTACTAATCTGATTCTGATTGCAATTGTTTTCCTTTTAGGAGCTTCTTTCATTGAGGTTTTCATTACTCCTTTTTTCTTCTGACCATGTTTTTTATAACAGTTTTACTCTGTCTGGGCTACATTTATATATTTCCCCTTCCCTGATGAGTCTTTTAATAATTTCATCAATGTCTTTTATGTTTGTGTTTCTTTCTAAATCCTCTATGCTTGCTCCGTCTCCTTTGTCAAGCTTTTTGATTGTTTCAATTATTATTGTTGTTGGATGTTTTTTTGCTTCTTTTGTTCCGTTTTTTTCTTCATCTTCTTCATCATCGCTTATCTCTTCATCAAAATTCATCTTTATCTCTTCTGGCTCTTTTTCACCAGAATAAAGCATTCCTTCTTCTGATTCTTCATTCGCTCTTTTGTTAAAATCTATGATTTCTTCTTCTTTGTTAGAATTTTTATTTTGTCCTTTGCTTTTAATTTCTTCAAGCTCTCTCTTGAATTTTATGTTGAAGAGTTTCTTTCTGTATTCAAGCCATTTCTGGTTTTCGAGCTTTTTTATGTTTTCGCAAAGAATGTACTTCTCTTCTGCAAATTCCCTTGGTTTTCCTATTATCAATACAATGTCACCTATATTAAAATCATCAAATAAATCAGTTGATTCGAAGCTTCTCACCCTTATCGTTCCAAAGCCATCGTCAAGGATCAAAGAAGGGTACGGAACTTCATTCTTATCTACAATTATTCCTATCATATTTACTCTATATATCTTGATGTTGTTGAATTGAATATAATTTGGATTCCAGTCTTCTTGTTTTTCGTATTTTCCATTTAATATTATTGCAGAAGGAACCAACTGGGCAATACTCCTTTTGAACTGATTTCTATCTTCTAAATTCTTTATAGACTCCCCTTTATCATATTTGTTCTCAATCATTCTCTTTTTTTGAATTATGTTTTAATTATTTTTTTCAATTATATTTTTTGTATAAATCCATATTTAGGCTCGAATATGTCTCCGGATCTCTTTAATTTTTCCAGAATCTCTTCAGCTTCATCGGAAGAGATATTGTTTTCCTCGCAAATCTTGATTATGTCATCTTTAGGAATTGGTATATTTTTTCCAATCTTTTCCTCAAGCATAGATATTGCTGCTTTAACAGAACTTACCTTGCTTCTTTCGCTTGCTGTTACGCCTGTTGTTATCCTGTCTATGTCAATCTTGCCTGTAGTTGGATCTACACCAACATCGCGTAAGCAATAATCAACAATATCTATTGCGATCCTGGCATCTTTTTTCGTAACTTTCTTTGATAGTCTTGATTTAGCAGATGCCTCTCCTAATCTAACTAATGCTTCAAGTTGTCTTGCAGATATCGGAATTGCCTTTATTCCATTTTCATTGTCATTATCGCTGTTTCTAAGATTAACATAATATTCTTTGAATTCTTCTATTGCTTCATCTGTTAGTTGTGGCTTATAATTTCTCTTTGCATATGCAATATATTTTCTAAGAAACTCTGTATCTATCTCAGGTTGATTCTTTTCTGGATTCTGGTGAAGTGCTAAAACATGTTCGGCAAGTTCAGTATCCTTCTCCTTGTTTGGCAAGTCTTTTATTGTGAATATTAGGTCAAATCTATTTACAAGTGCCGGAGGCATATTGATTTGCTTTGCTATTGAGTCATAAGGATCAAATCTGCCAAATTTTGGGTTCGCTGCCGCCAGCACAGTTGTTTTTGCCAGTAGTGTTGCCTGAACATTTGCCTTACTTATGCTGATTGTTTGTTGTTCAAGAGCTTCATGCATTGCACTCCTGTCCTCAGAGCTCATCTTATCAAGTTCATCAATTATACACATGCCGTTATTTGCTAGGACTAATGCCCCTGCTTCAAGAGCCCATCCACGCAAAAATTCATCCTTTACCACAGTTGCAGTCAGTCCTGCACCTGTAGCTCCCTTACCAGAAACATATCTTGCTTTAGGAGCAACAATGCTTGCTCTCTTTAGAATCTGTGATTTTCCTGCACCAGGATCCCCTACCAGCAAAATATGTATGTCGCCTCTTGTGCGAGATCCATCCGGCCTTACCTTCTCAACACCAGAAAACATCTGAAGAAGAAGGGCTTCTTTTATCTTTTCATAACCGTATATTGATGGAGCCATCGCATCAACAAGTTTTTTCGTAAGTTTCTTGTCCTTGCTTAGCTCAATTATCTTTTCTTCTTCTTCTTTTGTGATGTTCAATTCAGAGAATTCCTCTTGGAGCGGTTCTAAATAATTTGCTTCAACATATAAATCAAACTTTGTAGAAGTGCCTCCTGTTCTTAGAGTTATTGGTGTCTCTTTTATTATCCCAGCAACTTTGACTTTTGAACCCGGGTTTGCTTTCCTTTCTGTTATTGGGCTGACTAAATCTTCTGACAGGATGACGCCGATCCTTTTTGGCTGATCTGCTCCATCAAGTCTCTCTGGCATTTCCTCAAGAACTATCCTCTGAACATCTATCATGTTCTTGCTAATTAGCTCAAACTGAGTCTTATTTCCGCATGCGCATCTAACAGGCGTTTTGAATTTATTGTCATTTTGAAGAACAACATGGATTTGACCGCAATTCTTGCATCTGAACTTGGCAGATGTCGCTCTAGGCCTGACATCAGACTTTTGCCTTACAAGACCTTCAAAAGAATAAAATTTTGAAAGATGTATAGATCTTATGTCTCTTATCTGCAAAGATCTGGATTCTGGCAGATTTTTAAACCGAACATTAAAATTATCTATGTTCTCGCCAATATTTAAATTAAGTATTGCTGCGCTTGCAGCTTCCAGGGCCTGTGTAGGTTCTTCTAATAGGTATTCAGCCAGCTCAATGTCGTATTGACTGAGCTTAATGAAGTCTACAATAACGAAATTCTTATCGTTCTTTGCATTCTCTAAAATCTCATCTTCATAATAGAGTTTAAAGAAATCCTGAAACTTTTCAATTGCTTCTTCAATCTCCATTTTATCATCCTGTTTGAATTGTTAATCTGGTGAATATTTTCGTCAATGGAGGAGCTATAAATGAAGCTTTAACATGGTGCCTAATTTTATAAACCCTCTACTGCTTGGTTCTTCATTCTTTTTCCTGTTGATTAATCTAGTATTAATGCTTATTCTACTTTCTTTAAGTGCTCAAGAAGTTTGTCAGTGGCTTTATTTACCTCTTCCTCACTTTTAGTGCCAGTGCAAACTATCTTCCCATTTGAAAATAATAGGAATGTTGCATTAATCTCGTCATCCATTAGTTTATATACTAAACCCGGGAATTGTTCAGGTTCATATTCAGTATTCCTTAGTTTTATCGCTAGTTTGTTTAAATTGATGTCAAATCCTATGCTGCCAGATGCAACTATATTCTGAACCTTTATCTTTGGCTTTATTGTTACATTTACCCCTACTTTCTTCAAATAGAAGATTATCTTCTGGATGGCCTCTTCAACCTTTTCCATAGATCTTGCTCCAGTACAAACAACATTGCCAGAGCTAAATAGAAGGGCCGAACTTTTTGGTTCTTTTATTCTCAATACAAGTCCCGGGAATTGTTCAGGATTGTATTCTGTGTTTGTCAATGTCGCTGCCATCTTCTCTAAAGGTATGTCTTGTCCTAACGATGTATTAACTACTATGTTTACAACTTCTATTTTCTTGTCTTTTGCCATTTTTGGTTCCCCCAATCTTTGATATTTACCTGCTATGTTGGTTTTATTTATAAAGGTTTTTAAACAATCTTTATAAATAATATGCTGTCTTAAACTCAGTTTTTCAGAACCAAAGGCCCCTTTATTTCCTGTGGAAAACCAACAATCTTGTTGAAGAAGTTGTTTTTTTTAAACTGATTTTTATTGTAACCCTTTTATATCCCTTTTTTCTTAGGTATTGCGTTCGGACTAGATCCACCATGCCATGTTATTCTTGGTCTTATTTGTATTGGAAGCATCCTTTCATTGTAATCATCAAATACAAGGGCAGCCCCTTTTGTTTTTGGTACATTGCTGACCTGTTCATCAAGCCCCTGCCTCATATAACTTTGCATCATTAATCCCAATGCTTTTAAATCAACCTCTGCTGTTAATCTATGCGATATGAATATGTCTGACTGGGTCATTACATCTGTATGAATCTTTCCCGGCTGCTGGGTTGCCAATACCATTGAAATTCCCGGTTGCCTTCCTTCTCTAAGCAATGTTATCAATGCCTCTGAGGCAGGTGTTTTTCCTTCTTTTGGAAGAAATTCATGGGCCTCATCTATTATCATCCATACTAAAGGCTTTTCCTTTTTTTCTTTCACATCAAAGCTTGAAAAGTATTCCATTGATGATTTTAATTCTTCAAACTCTTCAATCCTTCTTGATTCCATCCTTTCCTGGAATAATCTTTGTGCTATGATGCCTATGACAAGACTTTTTACGCTCTTACTTCCCTGCATTGTAACATAACAACTTAGATCTATTATTGAGACCCCTCCTCTATAGACTATTGAAGCTAGAGGAGTTCCATTCATAGAGAACAAGCCCCATGTTTTTGCACTATTAAACCTGTTGATTGCACTTAACTTTGCCTCTTCAGGAATTTCCTTATCTGATTTAATATGCTCTATTATCTCATCTATGCTAAATCTTTCTTTTTTCTTCTTTAGGTCAAATATTGCTTTTTCTATTACTGCACCAACCGTAGTTGTTTGTTTTATATTAAATGCGTTACACCAATCAGACGGCGATAGCTCAGATGGAATTATGGAGAAAGGAACATCTGCATCAATACCTTTTTTCTTGAATTTTTCATAGTATCCTTCAGGGATGAAAACCTTTGCTTCCTTGAATCCTTTTTCTTCAATGCCCCATTCCTTCAGAAGCTCTTTATCATTCTTATTTGGATACTTCATTGTCCAATAGATTCCCATAGTATCCATAATAACAACAGAAAGATTGTTTCGGACCTCTTCTTCAACATTGATTATACCTTCTGTTATTGATCCCATAGTGTATGATTTACCAGAGCCTCTCTTACCCGATATGAGAATTACATGAGGCGATGCAAGGTCAAGGTAGATATTATTTGATAAAGAACTTACATTGCCCATCTTAACATATTGCTTGCCTATGAAAGCTGTTCCCTTCTTTCCATACTTCTTTATATCTGATTCGCTTCTTCCTATTATTATCTCATACATATCTACTCATTACTTTTCATTGCTTAAAAGTTTTTCTCATTCTTTCAACGGAGAAAGATTTAAAAATTAGCTCTTCTTCAAAGAAATCATGCCAAGACTATTAAAAAAGATTGTTGACAGCAATGTGGAGATTGTTTGGTTAGGGCATTCCTCTTTTCGTATAAGGATTATTAATAAGAATATCATCATATATATAGATCCATTTAATCTTAATTCAAAAAATCCTATTGCCAACTACATCTTTATAACTCATCCACACTTTGACCATTTCAGCCCTAAAGATATTAAGAAGATTTCTTATGAAAGAACAAAGTATATCGTTCCGAGAGAGCTTTATAATTACTATCAAAACAGTATTGCACTTTCTCCTCCCTCTTCTTATGATTTTGTGAATTTTGGTTGTGATACAGTTGAAGCATACAATAGAGGCAGCAATTTTCATCCAAAGGAGAACGGATGGATGGGATACATCTTTAAGATAAACGGATTAAGGATATATCATGCAGGAGATACAAATCTTATTCCGGAGATGAGTGTAGCAAGAGGCTGTGACTATGCAATGCTGCCTATAGGAGGATATTATACAATGGATGTAGATGAAGCTTGTGATGCCTGTAATCTTATAAAACCTAGATTTGCTATTCCAATGCATTATGGAACAACAATAGGAAACGAAGCCATGGCAGACGAATTTGCTGAGAAAGCTCCCTGTCAAGTCATAGTTCTTTACCCAGAAAGATGAGCAAAAATGAACAGATGAACACAAAAAGAAACGAAAGAGCAAAAATCATTGAGAATTATTCTAACGATTTTAGAAATATTTAAATATCCGAATCTAAATGATTTAGGTAAAAAGCGAAGGTGGCTTATTTGATGAACGGACTTAACTTTCTGTTGGCTGTATTAAAATCAATCTCTGGATTTTTCTTTCAAAATAAAATGATTTCTTCTAAAAGAGGATTCGTCGACTGGGCCTTTGTCATCTCAATGTGGGTTGTTACTGCTATAGTCGCAGTTGCAGTAGGCACGATGATATCAGGGGGGTCCGATGAAGTCCCTCCACAACAAGATCCAGATAAATGTGGTTATTATGGTTCTTATGAAAGTTCTGCAAAAGGGTTTTGTCTAGAAAACCCACCTGATGAACTACCGAATCCTCCTGAAGGAATGAGTGAAGATGAGTTTAAAGAGAGTCTACTTAATTATTCTTTTTTTGCCCCTTCAAAGGAACTAGGAAATTATTTTTGTGGCTGGTGCGGTAATGAAGAATGCAGTTCTTTGATTGAAGAAAATGGAACCATAATTAACTGTACTGAGCGATGTTATGATAATCACGAATCCGAAGATATAGTTTGTGACTCTGAGTGTGTTTATGCTGTTGATTGTAAGAACTGCGTTGGGCTCTCATTCGAAGGAGGACTTCCACATTTTGAAGAATCGTCCTGCATAGAAACTGAAGGCGATAAAATCGGTTGTGAATATTATAGTTCTAGCGAAAAGCAGTGTATTACTCCAAACGGTTCTCCCGGTAATTGTAATTACGGAGTATGTAGACCTTCTTCGCCAGATGAATGGGCAATAAGAATCTGGCAGGGCGAAGAAGATTCCGTTGAAAATCTAGCCCTTGATTGGAATGTTAGATGTGATAGAGATGCTGATACTCCAATTCCCCAGCCTACAGAGGATCCTGATACTGGCGGTTATTCTTGCGATTTTAATCTTTCAGAAATTGCTGAAGAAAAAGGAGAAGAACCTCCTTTCTTTTGTAAATATGAAGGAGATTATTATCTCCAGTTCCGGTTTTATAGTAAGGATTATGAAAAGTATTTCTCAATTAGTGATTCTGATGCAATGGATTGCGATGCCAATGGAAATTGTCCTTATGAAGGTCAATTCTTATTTAATGTTTCATATGACGAGAATCAAACTAATTGTGAATGTTTTCTTGGAAAAGAGGGCGTGTTTAATTTAGGAGGAGAAATTAGTGGATGTTGTGGCGATGATGATTATGAATTTATTGTTTACAGAAATGCTTCAGAGACGATGGATGAAGGATTTGTTACAAATCTTTCAGATAATGCATGTTGTGATGATAAAACCGATTGTGTTTCAAATAACCATTGTTATTCCAAAGGAGATTTTTCGACGGACGTTGACCTTGATGAAGATCTTGATGTTTGTTTTGCAGATCCCTCAGGCGTAGGTGTGTGGGTTGATTGTGTTAGTAATGATCAGAATAGTGCGCAGTGTGGTGGAGATAGTAGTAAATCTATCTGCGATATAACTTCTCATGATTGCATTGAGGTTAATTGTAATAATGGAATGGATGATGATAATGATGGAAAAACAGATGGAGAAGATGAAGATTGTAAGCCACACACAAGTTATACTGGTGAAGTTGGCTATTGTTCTGTTTCAATGACAAAAGATGGAAACGAACCTTGTTTTTTAAATGAAGAAGAAGGATGTGTTTATGATGGAAAAATTGTAGATGATATGTTATGCAATAATGGTAGTTGGCATTCAAGACAAAGCATGGGCTTTGCTTCGCTTTATGAAAATAAAGATGCTAATTTTATCCTTAAATGTGATTCTTTAGAAACTTTTCAACCTGATGATGTCTTCAACAATTTAGATTATACCATCAATTATCCTTTTTATTCTTCACATGACGTAGACAATATTATCTCTCAATGTGTGCAATCCGCATGTTATCTTACCTCAGCAGATGAAATGACTTTCTTATTTAATCTGAATCCAGATGATAAAAATTGTTTCCGTGTACATTCTCCATCATATATATTTTCTAATGTTGCAATTGATGATGCATTTAGTGCAGATTCAAATTCGCGTGAATCTTTTGAGAAATATTCTTTAGAAAACGGAGGTGCCCTGTTTTATAATAACTATACAAAACAGTTTGCTTATTCAAATACAACAGACTTTGGACTCTTTGTAACATATAGTCATAGTCCTGATGATGAGGTGTTGAAAGAGTTATATGAAGGATTATCTAATTTACCAGGGGATCTCAATGAAGTCCTAAAAAACTCATCAATCATTCGCTCATTAATATATTATGATATTGGAGATGTTTTAATTCAAGGAAAAAATGCTCAAAATGCGACATCATCTTCTTCAGAGTATGGTATTCGTTATACCGTTTCGGTCCTTTATGAAGGGATACCGGAAGGACTAGAATCTTTTTTGGAGGATCGGTTTGAAAGGTGGTGCGGTGCTGGTATGGGATCTGAATCTTGTAAATATCTAAAAGATAAAAACATTTTTTATTCATCTTTATTAACAAAGGAAAATATAAACACAAATTTTTGGCCTGATTATACTTCAATGTTGTTTTCAAGTATAAGATGATGATAATATGAATCATAAAAATAGCAAAAAGGGACAAGCGATGCTTTTCATAGTGTTAGCTTTAGTTCTCGTATTTGTTTTTGTTCTTATATTTAGCATTATGAGCCAAGACCAAGAGGATATTGTTGACAAAGGAAAAGAAACAGAAGTTAATGTTGCATTAAATACAATAGAAGGATGTGTAAGCAGAAAAATCAGCGAAGAACTTCTTGATTTGGGAAGACGAGGATTATTGGAAGAATATGATGTTGTTCCTATTGTTATGGAAAGACCAGAAGGGATAGAATTTCTTTATTGGAATCGCTATGCTCCTTTTGTTTGCGAAGGAAAAGATTATAGCAAGGATATGGATCCTTTTAAGGATAATTCTCTTATTCTAAAAGAAGGTTGCTATAATAAAGAAGTATACGATGTTTGGGACGAATCAAGATTAAACGTTGATGGTTTAGAATATAAATTTGAAGAATTTATTAGAAATATTTTAGCGGATCCTGAATGTGAATGCTATTCTTTTAGAAATGAAGCTTATGGATTTAATGTTAAGCCTGCTTCTGAAGTGAATGTTGATGCTACCTTTGGAAAGAATGAATTAATTGTTGATGTTGAAAGAGTTGTTCAGATTGATTTTAATGACGGAAGTTCAAGTAAAATTAGTTCAAAGATTAGAGAAACAATGGATGTGAGGATTGGTGGTTTAATTGATTTTGCGAATACTGTCATCTTATATGATGGAACAAACCTTTCTTTTGATCCAGTTGCTTATCTTTATGATTCTTTTCATGTTGAAATTGATGAAGAACAACAACACCCCTATAACACTGATGAGAAGATTGATGTATTAAAGTTTGTAGATGAAAAGAGCCATATTAATGGACAGAACTTTGAACTTTGGGTCGGCAGAGAAAACTTCTGGCCAATTATTTCATTCACTCCTGCAAATGTAACAGAAAAATCAGGCGGCTCCATTTTAGAGTCTCGCGAAGAGGTTTATATCAATATCTCAAATCCAATTCAATATCTTCCAGACAACGCCTTTTTATATGATTTTATTGGGAATTGCTCTGAAGGGAACACTGAAGAAGCACAGAACAATCTTATAAATTATCTTCATACTCAAATAAAGTTTTATGATAGGGATGAAGATCGTCTTAACTCAACAAATAGAACAAATCTGAATTGTTTGATGTTTCCAGAAAGCAGCCATAATAATTATACTTTTTCCGTTGAATTCAATTTAACGGATGGCAGGTTAAATTATAGCTCAACAATATATTTCAAATTATTTAGAGGGGATGACGTCAGTGAAGAGTGAAAATAGTTTAAGGAACTTGGAAAGTTATAAACAACATTCCGTAACCCTACGAGTTAAATTAATACTCTTTGTTGCTTTATTTGTTCTTTTTTTGTTTCCTTTATTAATCGATGAAGCTTTTGCAGGATGTTGTCTAAGTCCAGAGAGCGGATTGGGTATCTATTGTACTCCAATCGAATCAGGATGTTATGGCGATGGTTATATAGATTCTTCTTGTTCTGTTGATGATTGCACCCTTGGATGTTGTTGTTATGAACATAATACTCCTTACAATTATAAGACTGTTCCGAAAGGATATTGTATTTATAAGAATGAAAATGAGGAAGGCAATATTGGAAAACTTCGTTTTACCTCAAAAGAAGAAGCCTTTGTTGGCGGCATTGATAGTTGTGCAGAGTTCTGCTCAAATCAACAAATTACTGGGAGCATTTCAGAGGAAGATTTGCTTTACTTCAAGGCAGAGACAGTTGAAGGATATTCAAAAGTAGAGGTCTCTTGGGCATTGAAACAAGGAGTTGGTGATGGTTTAGATAAATATGTTTATTTTTGCGAAGTTGATGAAGATGATAATTGTATAAATCAAATACATTTTATTAAAGCGGATTCACCATATATCTTTTTATTAGAATGGGATGCCTGCTATAAGTTTTATCTTAATGTTACTGGTTTAGGATCCTTTGAAGAGAACTATAGCGTTGCTTGTACAGGAAACGATGAATGTTCTTTTAAAAAGTTGAATCAATTATTCTGTTCAGATGATACTAACACATATGGATTCTGCACATATGGTAATGTGTTTGTTGACACAGGACATGAATGCAAGGATGATCCTGAAGGATATTGTAAATCAAAGATGGGGCATTTAGGGATGATGAATCAATCTAATTGCAATGAAGATTATCTATGTTTCTTAGATAAACATCCATCGGGATTGTATAGTTGTTATAATTGTCCTGTTGAAGGAGGAATGGAATGTTATGATTATAAATCAAGAGATGCCTGTGAAACTGATTCTTGCAATATAGGAAATTGCAGTTGGAAATCTTTGGGATCTGCAGATGGAATTGATTTCGGTATTTGCGTGAATACTGAAGAGTCGAATTGTGATAATTGCGGTCGCCTTTTTTCATCCAGTGTTGAATCAACTGCTCCTTATTCAAGTTGGAATGAGTTTCTTTATTCAGACTGCACTGAGGAAATTTTAAATCTGCTTAGCTCTGATGAAGAAATATGTGAATTGCCCGAACTTTGTTATACGGGGGATGATGAAGAAACTTGTTTGGACTACAAAGATAAATCCAACTGCGAAAAAAATACTTGTAATGTTGGAGATGGAGCAAAATGCGTTTGGGATGATGGAAGCTGTGGCAAGGATTTAAACAACGATGGATTAAGGGATTGTAGCGGGTTATCTGGAGACAGATTGGAAGAATGCGAGCTTGACTTTTATCCACCGGAGTCAGATCTGATTAAAAGTGGTTCTGTGGATGATCTCGAGAATTATAAATTAAAAATTCAAATTTTGGATAGGAGAAATGAAGATGATTCAAGAACGCTGATTAATCTTGGAGAAGGTGATGAATTTAAAGTGTGTTCTCTTTATTCTTCTGATTCAAACTTCATTAGTTGTGGTTCCAGTATTTCATATTATGCAAATGCAGAAAATTTGAATTCTGAAGAGATCTATGTAAAAAATTTGATATCCGAAGGTAAGTTATCCGCAGGAGAGGTAAATAAATTCAACTATTTTGCTATTGACAAAAATTTCAATATAGAATCAAAGATGAATTCTATTACAATAGATTTGAGTAGACTTGAAGTATGTACAACGGATGTGTCTTGTGGTTTTGAGGGAGTGTGCAGTGTTGTCAAGAGAACATGTGATGCCGAATTAGGTGTTTTCTTGAACACTTGTGAAGCAGCACTTGATGAATTTAAAAAGAATAATGATTCTTATGAACCTGAAGAAGAAAGTTGTGATGGCCTCGATAATGATTGTGATGGTGAAATTGATGAAGATTTAAAGCTTACATATTATTATGATGGAGATAAAGATGGTGTAGGAAATAAGACAAATAAAAAAGATTTTTGCGTTGGTAAACCATTAGAAAATTATGTGGTTGAAGTATATGATGATTCTGGCAAGATTGTTTGGGATTGTGATGATTCTAATGCTTTAATTTCACCTCTGATTGAAGAAGATTGCGATGATGGAATAGATAATAATTGCAATGGTGCAATAGATGCAAAGGATGCTGATTGTGTAGAAAAAGGAGAGCAATGCAACAATTGCGAAGACGATGATGGCGATGGCTTGATTAATGAAGGTTGCCCAGACTTTGACAAAGATACTTATAAAGAAGTCAATGGGGCATTCAAATCAATATGTAATTGTGATTTCTGTAATAAAAATTGTTTATGTGGTCCAGATGAGTTTGATATGGATAAAGATGGGGACGGAATACTAAATCATCTCGACAAAGAGCCAGAAACTCCTCTTGAATGTCATCCAGAAAAGAATGTATGGAATGCATTATATATTACAGATGAAGGTATTGCAAAAGACAAAGATTTAGACGGAGTTTGTGATTATGCAGACAAATGCGAGGATACTGTTTCAGGCTGTCCTGTTGAGTTGAATCTCAGTTCTCCTAATGCGGGATGTCCAAAAAGCTGTGCAGATAGAAAGTGCTGGACTGATAGTTACTGTTCAAAATGTGATGGAAATTGCGAAGCTTGTGGTGGTGGAAATTGGCAGCTTTGCACAAAAGAAGTATGTGAGAGTTGCAGCGAGGATTGCATATTCACTTTTGTTAAAGAAGTAAACGGAATAAAATATGGTAATTGCACAACATGCGTTGGAGATGAATGTGAAGAATTAAAGGAAAAAGAGATAGATGAATGTAGTGATGGTATAAAGAACAATCAAGAGACAGATGTAGATTGTGGCGGACCTGTTTGCCTTCCTTGTGATGTTGGGGAATCTTGCAAATATATTTCTGATTGCAAAGATGATTTGAAATGCGATGGTGATGAATGCATCGAACCACCTGAAGAAGATACGTGTAATAATAAAAAATGGGATCCTCGGGAAACAGATGTTGATTGTGGTGGGATTTGCTTAAAGGAATGCGATATTGGTCAAAAATGCGATAAGGATAAGGATTGCATTTCAGGAGTTTGCTCTGATGATAAGATATGTGTTTCAGTGCATCATTGTGAGAATGGCGAAAGAGATGAAGGAGAAACAGATGTAGATTGTGGTGGCAAATGTTATCCGTGTGAAAATGATAAGAACTGCAATCGGGACTCAGATTGTGAATCGAGTTATTGTAAGGATGGAGTTTGTAGGCCTTACGAAGAAAAGGATAGCGATGGCGATGGAATACCTGATTATTGGGAAATGAAACATGGAACTGATCCATTAAAATCAGATTCAGATAAGGATCCTGACGGGGATGGATTAACAAATTATGAAGAATATCAATTTTACATTAACGGAACGAAGATCTTGCCTAACAAAGCAGATACGGATGGTGACGGATTTACAGACAAAGAAGAGATTGATAAAGGAACGGATCCTACCGATCCTGACGATAAACCATCAAATACAGGCATGCTTGTTTTGATTTTGGTTGTGCTGTTGATATTTTTAGGAATTTTGCTTTATTTATTCTTCAATGGTTCAAAGAAATCTCAAGCTAAAAAGCCAAACACTCCTCCGACTGAAAAAATCAAAGAACCTCCACAGATTAAGATCAGTTCAATGGATGCTAAACAGAAGACTATAGAAAAAGCTGATTTTGAGTTGAAAGATAAAGAGCTCTTCCGTGAATTTGAATCAGATATGAAAAAGAAGGTCTCGCAGGAATCATCATCTGAACCTAAAAAGATTACACCTCCTCCTAAATTTGCATATGCCCCTGAAGAGAAGGAGAAAGAAAAAGATAAGGCAAAAAGTTATGAAAAATCAGAAGAAACAAAAGAAAATTCAAATGAGAGCGAATCAGTTGAAGAAGATTTAAATAAGATTCTCCAGCCTCCTAAAAAGTCAACAAAGGCATATGAAGAAATAAAGAAGGAAAGTTCATCAGATGAAATAGACAATCTTATCGAAACCTTGGAAGAAGGGGTATTGAAGAAGGAATTTGAGGAAACTAAAGGGAAGGCAAGTTCATCTGAATCAAAGAAAAAAAGGAAAAACAAGAGTAAATCATCAGCATCTAAAAAGACATCAAATAAAGGTAAAGGAACTAAGAAAAAGGAGTCATCTAAAAAATGATTCATCAGCATGGCAAATCGATAATCTAATAAATTATATTCTTTTGAACGGTGATAATTATGAAATCTAAGAAGGGAGTTGTGGTTTCGCAGGCTGTTGTAATCATTTTCACGGTAATCATTGCCACAGTTATTATTGTAATCGCTACACGCGGAATAGGATTGTTTAGCAATACAGGTAAAGAATATCAAAATACAAAACTTATTCAGGCGTTTAATAAAGAATTTGATTCAATTAAAAAGCTTGGCTATGGAAGTAAAATTAAAGTAGAAATCCCATCATACGGTGCATATATTGTTTGCTTCGTTGATTTAGACAAAATCAATTCAGATTCAGCAGACTCCCTAGATTTACCTTCAGAAATACAAGATTTTGTTACTGCTGAAGGGCAGGATGCCGACATATATATCTTTGGAGATAAAATAGATATGATTGATGTAGGTAATATTAGCGTTTCTTCAGAAAATCAACTTTATTTGTGCATAAATTCAACAAATTATTTTCGATTTTATTTAACCAATAATGGAACAAGCATAAGCGTATCGGGAACCTAGAATGAATGATAAAAAAGGAGCATTGGAGTTAAGCGTTAATGTAGTCTTTGCAGGACTCATAGGTGTAGTAATTTTCATATTGGCTTTTTCTTTCATAATGAGCAACATGCAATCTGCAGAAAAGGAGAGAAAAGCTGAATTTGCCAATTCCTTTGTAGGATCACTTAGAGCATCTTATGAAGAATACTATTTTTCAAACATTATCACTTTTAATGAGCAATATTCAATCAGAATAGAATGCGAAAAACTATTCTTTGATGACGAGGCAGTATCTTTAACTGATATGATTGTGTTTTCTCCATCTGAATTTTCTACAAAGCAGTTAGGAACGAATTCAGAGAGAATAGAAATGCCTTTTTATATTTCAAATGCCTTTTATCTTTATCCCCAATTAAATATCTTCCTATATTGTGAAGATTGTTATTTATATAATGAGATTCCGGAGGCGTATGCTCTTCTTTATTCTCTATGGGACAGTCCAACTCTTGTCACAGGAGAAGAATTTGCAGAAATTAATATTATCGGATCTGGAGATAGTATGACTATTAATCAAATCTATCAAGAAGAAGATAATAAAAACATAATTGTAGTTCTTGAAAACGACGAATTTGCTTATGATTTTGCCTACAAGAATCTTTCTTTTGATGATGATTTATTCAACCATGATTCAATTTTGGTAGGCAATATCTCATATGACGATGAAATCTATCCTTTCATAGGGGAAGAGATGCTCTTTGGTGCAATACTCTCGGATGATTTAGGGACATATAAATGCAATGTTCAAAAATTCTTTGAAATGTTTAATAGAACCCTTTCTGTTTATGAAAAAAGATTTGAGTTGATGTCTGTGGATCTAACTTATCCTTGCAACTCTTTACCAACGAATCAGACCTTTTCAAATTTAAAGGGAAATATAACAAATGCTAATAATAATTTTGATTATGAATCTTTTTATGATTTGGCTGTTTCAATCAAGAAATTAGAGGAGGTTGCTGAAAATGCAGAAATGCAGAGCTGTCCTTCAATCTACTAAAGGACAGACAAGGGGAGTTGAAACTATTATCGCAGTAGTTTTTGTAATAATCATCATAGTTATCTTAGGTTCAATCATCTTTATGGAGAGTAGCAAGCGGGCTTTGGATAAAGCAAAAGATAATCAATTAACCTATGTAATGAATTCTGTTGAGAATTTTCTAAATGTTCCAGAATTAAAATGTTCATATTTTGGCAAGCTTTGTATAGATGCATGGAAGGCAAAGGCCGTTTCGTCTATATCAGAAGAAGATGTTGAATTTAGGAGCTACATTAGAAGAATGATTGGGATTGATGCAGAGTTAAAACTAGTCTCACTGTATCCTGAAGAAGAAAGCTTTCTTTTCATCAATACTACATCCGGTTTAACAGATTACTCATTAACACAGGTAATAAGACTTCCTGTTGTTATAGAAAACGATACAAATGAGCCAGGAATAGGTTTTGGCTATGTCGAGGTGAGGGCCTATCTCAGATAAAACCCAGTTTGAACTCTTGGGCGTAGTATTTGTTGTAATTATCGGTTTAATCTTTCTTATTATTTTTCTTCTTATTTCTCCGGATACAGATTCTGAAAGAGAAAATGCTTTTTTGATTGAATCAAAGCTTGCCTCATTGACAGCAAACATCATCTCTGATTCAAGTATAAAGATTAAAGAATGTAAATATGCTTCTCTTCCATATATGTTAAGTTATTGTTTGACAGATGAATCTTATGGAGAATGTTCATCTAGCGATCTTGTTGATTTGGGAGGGGAAAGTTATTGTGATGCTGCTTTAATTATAATTAATGATACTTTACTCTGGCCAATCTTCGCAGAGCAATTTTATAATTATTCTATGATTCTCTCTTATCAAAATGGGACTATGATAAAATCAATATCAAACGGCGAATGCACGGGAGAAAGGTTTTCAGACAGATATCCTATTGTAACTTCTGGTTCAGGGACAACACTAAATCTTGATCTAGCGCTATGCAGATAAGGATTAAAAAAGATTTATAAAGTTATTAAACTAAATTCTTTAAAAAGATGAAAATAAGCGAAATCCTTGATTATATTAAAGCGTATCTTGATTTAGGATATACGAAGAAACAGATTGTTGATATCTTAGTAAAGAAGGGAGCCTCGCTGAACGAAATTGAATTGTGTTTCAAACAACTCGGCGTATATAGTGTTGAGGATTTGGCTTCTGTTGAATATCTGTTTAATAATCTTCTTATTGCTTTAATTGACGAAGGCTGGAAGGATGTTACAAAATCAATGACCCCGCTTTTTAAGATAACCGAATGGAATTTTATAGGTTATAAGCAAGATAAGGGAAAGGAATGGTATTTGCTCTTAAAAAGAACAGGGGAATTTAATGAAAATAATATAAATAGTATCGCAGTAGCGTTTTCCCTTCTCCTTAATCATCTATCCGGGCCTAATACAAATTTCGTTTTTTTCATAATTGCTGACTCTGTAAGTTATCTGGCAACAAAGCGTTTCCTTAGTATGGAAAGCCTTGTTAATTCAAAGGATCCTTTGCGTGGCACAGGTAGGACTTATCTGGTTGATATGAACACCAGGAAGTGTCATGGTAAGGAATTTGTGAATCCTCCTAATGCAGGGGAATTTGTTGCCAGGATTAAACATACTGTAGAAGCCGAGTTAAGACTTGATATTGATTTATTCGAACGAGAAGAATATGCCAAAAAAAGGAAACATGTTCTTGCCATGCGAAGATTTTCTCTTATTCTTTTTGTACTTATGGTCCTTATTGCGTTACTATTCCTTTTTTATACATTTTTTAATTAATTGAACTAATTCGAAACTAATTTATATCTTTAATTCATCGTATTTTTATGAAACTTAAAAGAGAAAACAAAGAAGAAGAGCTTGATTTTGAAGGAAGCATATCTGAATTGCTTAAATCCTTGTCTCTACCGGAAGGAAGCGTTGTTGTTCTAAAAAACGGCGATATTGTTACAGAAGATGAGATTGTAAGAAACGAAGATGAATTAGAAATCATAGGTGTTGGTTCAAAGGGTTAATTTCTCGATTTTTATGTCAAAACATAATCTGTATATGCCCGGGGATTGCTGGCCGCACTTTATTGCTTCATTTTCTTCAACAATCCATCCATAGCTTCCCATTATTTGTTTTATCCTTTTTTTAACCTCTTCAATTCCTTCAGAAGAAGCAAATTGATAAAGATGTATAATGCATTTCTCTTTTGCACATTTTAAAGCATCCGAAATGAAATCCTCTGCCCCTTTTGGCAAAGGCATAACTATCCTGTCAAATTTTTCTTTAATCTTTTTGCAGACCTCCTTTACATCTCCTTGTATTAATGTAACATTAGTTATCTTATTTCTTGCTATGTTTCTTTTTGCCAGCTCATGAGCTTCTGGATTTAATTCTATTCCATATACCTTGTTCGGCATTGCATTCTTTGCAATAACACAGATATATGGAGCTATACCCGAAAACATAACTAAAACATCTTCTTTAGGTCTTATCATTAAAGCGATCCTTTTTCTTTCATTTGACAACCGAGGAGAAAAATAAGCCTTCTCTATATCTACTTCAAGATCAATGCCATTTTCTTTATGAATTGTTGTTGTTTTTTTCTCCCCAGCAAGATGTTTATACTTTTGTATCCTCAAAGGGCTCTTATGTGCTCCTTCCTTGCGAACGACAGTTTTTAATTGAGGCTGGGTTTTTAGAAGGGCTTCTCCCAACTCTTTTTCATATTGTCTCAATTCTTCATCAATCTCTAATATTCCAATGTCTCCTACAACATCAAAAGCGGTTTTTAGCTTTTCATCTAGCTCTTTTGGAACAATCTCTTTTGCAATCTCGCTGAAGCTCTTGCTCTCTTTCTTCTGGATGAATTCAGCATCAATAATTTCATAGCTTCTCTTAAGTTCTTTTAATTCATCTTTTGTAAGTTCTCTTATTGGGATTAATACGAAGTTGCCCTTTCTAAAAGCCTTAGCATTTTTAACAAGAAGCCCTTTCTCTTTCAGCTTCTTCATCTCTTCATATGCTCTTTCCTTTTGTATTTTTATACCTAACATTTTCCTGAATCGCATCCCTTGTTTCAATTATAAAGATTGCTGTTGAGATGAAAAAAACGACTTGGATTGGAAATAATTTCCATATATAAAGCAGAGGCAATACAATTGCCAGAGAAAGAACAGCCTCAATAATTCTTTCTTTTTTAAATAAATCCCTTTTGATTGTTTTTAATTTATTTTTCAAGCTTTCTGGGGATTTTACTCTTTTTATCAAAAGAAGAAACAAGGAATGAATTAATATCACTTCTATGACTCCTTCTATGCTCAGGATAAGATAAATGAAATAGATTAAAAAGGCGGCCTGAATCGACTCAGCAGGAATTTTTTTGAATATTATGCTTGATGTTAATGATGCAATTGCGATTGCTAAGAAAGCAAAGAACCATTTTGATATGAGCAATTGAAAAAAGAAGAGAATGAATATGAAAAATGGAAGAGCAATAAAATGATTTCCTGTTTTTTCTGATTTCTCAATCCTTTTTTTTATAACTCTTTCAAGAACATATATGAGATATGAATCGATTATAACAAAAGGAATTGCTAAAAGACGAATCTCCACTCCTAATATGATTGAAACAATTAAAGAAAACAAAAAAATCCAGAATGTTGTCATTTCATCGTAAGCATTCTGTCCGATTTTAAGCTTCTTCAGAACCATTGTGAAAGACTCTTTTGTTTTTGATTTTCAATCTTGGATTTAAGCTTCTCAATTGATGATTCAACCCTTTCTTCAGAGAAATCGTGTTCCTCAACTAATATCTTTCTAATTAATTCTCTTTTTATAGGCTTTTCCTCAATAATGTAGTCATCTGTAACTGGCATTTCTTTTATTGTATTAAAAACAACTCTCCATTCTATCGATGTTTCTTCAAGCCAGTTAACCTCCTTAAATAGCTCATCGTATTCTTCTTTTTTGTACTTTTTAACAATCTCCAAAGCTTTCTTCGGCCCTATTCCCTTTATTCCTGAAGGAAGGAAATCTGTTCCAACGAGCATTGCTATAACTATCAAGCCATCTAAATCAATTCCTAAACGATTAAGATTGTCTGAAAGATTTATCAATTCATACGAGATGCCTTCAAATGCAAAAGAATTGCTCTTCTTTCTCCTCCTGGATATGTTTAGATTTCTAACAATTCTGGGAGCCTCAAAAAGCAGGCAATCAAAATCTTGGCTTGCAACACACCAAGCATCCCCCTTTTTGACAATATGAGCTGCCTGAGCTTCTCCCTCAGATGGAGCCTGAATCCAGTTTATCCCAAGTCCGTCAAGCAACATCTTAGCATCCTGAATCATCTCGTCCGTTAATTTTCCAGTCTGAGCTGAATATTTTCTCATTGCTTCTATGTCGTGTTGCTCAATAGCCTCTTTTAGTTTAAGTGCTGCTTTTAACTTTCTCTCTGCTCTTCTTTTCTGCTCTTCTTTTTTCAGAAGAGGAGCTTTCCCATCAAAGATGAAGATTGGTTGAATATTATTCTTTAACAAAAATATGCATCTGTTGAATAAACCAGATAGATGACTTGTTATGTTTCCCTTAGAATCCTTTAAAGGTGTTCCATCGTATTGTCTTACAGAAGCTATAAATTGATAGAGCCAGTTGAATGCATCAACTGCGATTTTCTTTCCTTTCAGTGCATCCAAATCTATTTCTTTAACCTCTAAAATTGACCTTATCGCTGTTCCCATTTTTATCAAAATCTTATAGTTTCAGCGTTTATCTCTTTTAACAACTGCATAGCATCCTTTGTGAATTCTCCTTTATGCATTATTATCAAAAGGGCTTTTGATAACTCTGATTTCAGATGTGCAATTGCAATGTCCTTTTCATTTATTCTCTTCTTTCTAGTTATATATACAAATATCTTTTGCCTCTGGAATCCTTCTATATGAGCTATAATCTCTGAATCCTTTCCTTTTGTTGTATTATGCTTCTCTATTACTAATCTTCTCTTCTCAAGCTCTTCTTTAATCTCGTTAGGGATTCCGTCAAAACTCCCCTCTTCTTTTTTCTCTTCCTCTTTCTTCAATCCCTCTTTTTCCTCGGCTTCCGTTTGTTTTATAGATCCCTTTGTCTCTTCTGCAAAGCTTCCTAATCCTTTCTGCTTTATCTCTTCATCTTTTTCATTATCTTGTCTTTCCTCTGCTTTAAAGTATCTGTTCTTTATTATCTCGCTAGTTTGATCATTGCTTAAAAGATACCATTTCCAGAATTTTATCTCTTGCGAATCTCTAAGCATTACAGTTATTGGCTTGGCAAAATCAGGTATATGAGATATTGCAACCCTCATGCTAGGTTGAAGCTCATCATCTCTTAGGACAAGCCTGCTCTTTATTAATTCAAATGCCTCTTTTTCCATTGAAGGAAGTTTTTCTGAGAACCTCTGTAAATCCCTTTCCTGTCCTTTTAGATAATATAGTGGAGAACCGCCGACCTTCATATGAGAAATATTCAAAAGTTTCTTTGAAGCCAAGTTTGCCATGAGAGCAGATGCTATTATTGAATCAACGCCGAGCTCTTTTGCAACCTTTATCGGCTGGCTTGGCCCATTCTTTCTTATATACTCTATTATCTTATCCTTTGAATCCATTTCACATCCTTCTCCATTTTAATTCAAGATATGTAATCGTGTTGTCGTTGTCAACAAATGCCAATAACATTGATTTTCTAGTTGAATTTGCAATTCTGTTCTTCCCTAAGATATCTTCAAAAACCAGCTTTCCATCAGCTTTTACAGGAATTACAATCCATCTTGCATGTTCTTTTCCTGGCAAAATTCCCTTTTCATATACTCTGAAAAGAGCTCCGTATTTTACACCTGCCTTTACAACATAATCTTTATTTCTCAAATCTTTAAAAACTAGATAATTTAAAGGAAAATCCGGATTTTTCCTTATCATTATCTTAAAGAATTGCTCAGCAGTTATTTCTTTCTCGTATCTATTTAAAAGATTTATCTTGTTTTTTTCAAGAAGGAATAAAGTTTCATAACTCGAAAGATATATGAATTCCTCATATATTTCTCCAAATCCTTTTTTTAGCAATAACCTTGCATAATTTGAGCCCTGAACTATGATTTCGTTTTTTGATAAAATTGCATTTGCTTTCTTTTCCATTTTTATTTTGTTAATCATTTGTGCTTTTTAAGGTTGTTGTTTAATACATAAAACATTCCGCATTTCTATTTTATTTCTTGGAATTTTTACATTGCTGCTTAGGTCAACTTTTTATTTCTTCAATTGAACATTTTTCTATGAGTCGGAATGAAAATGTTAAAGCCAAATCAATGCTGGTTTTTGTTCCTCGTTATGCTTCTTTTTGTTTCTTCTTTCTCTATGACTCCTCATTTGGTTCTTGCTACGGATTCTATAGCCGACTGTCTTTATATAAGCGAGCTTATGCCAGATCCAGTAGGAGACGATGACAAGCTTGAATACATTGAGATATGCAATGCCTGTAATTCCACATTTAATACATCTGAATTATTCATAAGTATAAAAGATAAAAATTACAGCATTTCCGGAAAGATTATTGAAGCAAATTCAAGCCTTTTAATAGTTAAAAGTTGTTCTTCCAGCGAAGATATTTGCGGAAAATTGAATCTTTCCAATGAATCAGATGATGTCTTTTGTTGCTATTCAAACAATCTTGTAAATGGCGGAAGCAATGTATCTTTATTTCTTTTAAACAATTCAAACGAATCCAACCAAAGCTTTTTCCTTGTTGATTTCTTTGAATATAATAGCTCAAAAGAAGGATATGCTTATGTTAGAAATTCAAATGGCTCTTTTATTGAGATTAAAGGAGGCAATCCCGGAGCATGTATCTTTGGGAATTCTTCCGAGATTGATGATTCTATTTCTTCTGATAATAATATTGAGGAAAACGAATCAAGCAATAATGAAACAAGTTCAAATGATGAAAATCCAGATTCCGATGAAGAACCATCTGAAGAAGATACCTCTGAAAATGATGCTTCAGAAGAAGGAGAAAATCCAGAAGAATACGAGAAAGATTACATATACATAAAAGCTCCACTAATCATTGATGAGACTTCAGTAAGCTATAGAATTGGCTTATTTCAATATGACTCTTCTGAATATTCTACAGATGATTTTGAATACGTTTATTGGGTTGAGGACTTCTGTGGAAACATTTTGAGAGATAAAAGAACAAGTTCTTCTTTTAGCGATAAATCCTTCACGCCAAGAACCAATTGTTGTGCATATTCTATTAACGCAAAGTTGATAGCTCCATATGAATCGGAGATTGTATCGCAGATACTAATAAAACCTCAGGATTGTATTGAAGGCTATGAAGCGATTGAAACCCTAGAGCAGAACTTGGAAGAATTGTGCAATGAATCAAATTCAAATGAAACAAATTCAAGTTCAGATTCTTCTGAAGAATGCGAAGATGATTTTATATACATAAAAGCCCCGCAGATTATTAATGAAACATCAGTGGCTTATGAAATCAGATTATTTAAGCAGGATTGCTCAGAATATTCTATCGATGATTTTGAATACATTTACTGGGTTGAAGATTTCTGTGGAAATATCTTGAGGGATAAAAGGATAAGCTCTTCATTTGGCGATAAATCCTTTACACCAAGAACTGATTGCTGTGCTTATTCAATCAATGCAAAGCTAATTGCCCCTTATGAATCAGATATTGTCTCTAAAGTTCTAATCAAGCCTTCTTCGTGTATGAATTATGAAAATATGAAAGAAGAACTTTCAATGATGGAAATGCAACTTAAAGAGAAGGAGGAATTGATTGAGGAATTTTCTAATCAAAGAATCTTGAATTCTGGTGAATTCATTAGATCTTTTTATACTTTAAAGGAGTATTTTGAACCGAATATAAGTTTTTATGCGAATCTTGATTTGACTTATCTGAATTCTAGCGAACCAAGGTTGTTCATTGCTGAAGAGTCCTTTGAAGCAAACGATGGGAAGAATGAAATTGTATTGAACCTCTCTAAACCAGAAGGCAGGTTGCTTCTTGTTTTGGTTAATGATTCTGATTTGCTTGATTATCGTTTTTTAAATTATTCTTTTGAATACAATCAAAACCAACAGACTTCTGAAGGTCATGGATTGAATTCTTTGACAGCTCCTTCAAAAAACAATAAATCTGTTGAGGCCAATATAGAGAATGTTTCAGAATCATCAAATATTCAAGGTGCTTATGTTTATCTATCATCAGATTCTTCTTCAGAAGAAATATATCCTTTTATCCTGCCGGCTTCAATAGGAATTGTCGCAACAATCTATGTTTATCAAAGAAAGAATTCAAAGAAAGGAAGGAGAAAGGCTGCTATCAGTTCATAATCCCTGCAGAGAATTATTCAATGAAAATCTTGCAAGTGTAATCTTCTTCTTCCCCTGCATTATCTCTTTCTTCTCTTCGCAGTTAAACTCTTCTGGCAGCAGGAAATTATCATCAAGAGCGAAGCAAAGAAATCCATTTTCGCTTAGATGCTTCTTTATCATATTGTATACATAAATTGATTTCGAAGATTTTTTAGGAAAAGATAATGCAATGTCAATTCTCTCTTTCTGAAGCCTTTCTTCAACTTCTTTTATATTAAAAAATGACTCAATCTTTTTATGTATGCCAGCAATCTTTGCGTTCTTTTTTGTATATGTTATGCTTGAGCTATTTAAATCAGAAACAATAATCTTTAATTCTTCTTTAACTTCTTTTTTATCAAGCTCTTTCAAAAATCTCTCCACATCAAAATCAAAGAATGGAACTTTAAAGATATTCTTTGTGTAATAATTAATGGATCTGTGTAGCAAAAGGAAGGCTGTTTCAATTGCAATTGTTCCATCATTGCAGAAAGGATCAAGGATTGTCTGGGTTTTGCAGGGATTGCTCATTAAAGCAAGGCAGGTAGCTACTATCGGATTCAAAGTTCTTGGAGTAACGAAAACCCTGTAATCTCTTTTTGAAAGCTCATAATTTAAGATGTCTTCTGCAATAATTACCCTTTCTTTTTCTACAATGAAAATGATGCTTTCTTTTGAGCTATACCTTACATTGCATTTTTCCTCGAGAAGTTTTCTTATGCTTCCTTTTTCATCATCTCCTATGATAACTGGTTTAAATTCTCTTCTGGCAATTTCATTTGGAATTCCAAAATTTTCTTCATTATCTCTTTCAGCTTCGTATAACTTGATACAAATTCTTTCTGCTGTTTGGGAAAAATAAGCAAATTCAAGAAGCCTTTTTTTTGTTGTTGAGAATTCGCAGTATTGCTCCCCATTTTTGCATCGAATCCCGTATTGATTCATTTCTTTGCTTAAGAATTTTTCAGCTCCTTTTAGTGTAATAGCAATGAATTCATGCTCCATTTTACTCTGTTCACAATTTTTATTCTTCGTTATTCTTTATCTCTCTTGTAATCTCTTCCAAATTGCTTATTATTGTTAATCCCTTGACCTCATCATCGTCATCAAGTCTTATCGTTCTTACTCCCATTGCATGCCTCCCAACTTCAGAAATCTCGTCAACCCTTGTTCTTATAGTTATCCCTTTAGTTGTTACTATGATTATTTCATCGCCGGGCATTACAGCATTTACACAGGCAACATCGCCTGTCTTTTTGTTTATCTTCATGTTTATTACTCCTTTGCCTCCTCTGTTTGTCTCTCTGTATTCCTGAACATCGGTTCTTTTTCCAAAGCCTCTTTGACTTATGCTTAGTATTCTTTCGTTTGAAGAAATATTGGCAATTGAGATTACTTCATCATCGTCTCTTAACTTTATTCCTCTTACGCCAATAGATGTTCTTCCACTGGCTCTAATCTTGTTTTCATTGAATCTAACGGCAAATCCTTTTTTCGTGAAAAGCATTATGTCCTGCATTCCGTCAGTTTTTACAACATTGACCAAGTTGTCTCCATTATTTAAAGACAGTGCAATTATTCCACCTTTCCTTGGGTTAGAGAAATTAGAGATTTTTGTCTTTTTGACATAACCTTTTTTAGTTGCCATCACCAGATATCCTTCTTTTTCAATATCTTTTATGGTTAAGGCAACGCTAATTTCTTCTTTCTCTGAAAGATTTAGCATATTAATTATTGGAATTCCCCTTGAATATCTTTTCTCTTCTGGCACAAGATAACTTTTAAGCCAATAAACCCTTCCTTTATTTGTGAAGAAAAGAAGATAACTGTGTGTTGTAGCATATATAATCTGTTTGACAAAATCTTCTTGAATCGTATTCGTTGAGATTATTCCTTTCCCTCCTCTTCTCTGCGTTTTGTATTCTGTAAGAGGCAATCTCTTTATGTATCCTTTATTTGTCAGAAGAACAACAATATCTTCTTCATCCAGCAGTTCTTCATAGTCTATATCGATCCCTTCTTCATCATCTACTATTTCTGTTCTTCTTTCATCACCATATTCTTTTATCATTTCAAGTTGTTCATCTTTTATTATTTGCAGAATATTCTTTCTGTCAGAAAGTATTGTTTCATATTCTTTTATCTTTGATAATATCTCTGAATGTTCGTCTTTTATCTTGTTTCTTTCAAGAGCAGTAAGGCTTTGTAGGCGCATCTTTAAGATTGAATCTGTTTGTAAATCTGTCAAAGGAAATCTTGCTTTCAGGTTCTTTCTTGCTTCATCTGCATTATTTGCCTTTTTTATTAAACCTATTATTTCATCAAGATTCTCAAGCGCAATTAAAAGTCCTTCAAGGACCTCAGCCCTTTGTTTCGCCTTATTCAACTCAAACCTTGTTCTTCTTGTAATTACTTCTTCTCTGTGTTTTATGAATTCTTCAAGCAGTCCTTTTATGTTGAGAGTAACAGGTCTTTTGCCAACTATTGCAACCATATTTACTCCAAATGTTGTCTGAAAACTCGAATGCTTGCATAATTGATTCTTCAAGACTTCTATATTGGTTGAGTTTGACAGTTCTAAAACTATCCTTATCCCATCTTTATTTGATTCGTCTCTTATGTCTCTCACGCCACTAATTCTCTTATCCATCACTGCCTCAGCAATCTTTTCTACCATAGTTGCTTTGTTCAAGAAAGGAGGAATTTCATTTATGACGAATCTTCTATACTTATCGTCTTCCTCAACAGTGTATTTGCCTCTAACAATCAGGCTTCCTCTTCCTGTACGCATTGCCTTTATTATATTGCTTCTGCCTATTATTACTCCTCCAGTAGGGAAATCTGGGGCGGGAATTATTTTCATTATCTCTTCAAAAGATATCTCGGGATTGTCTATGACTGCTATTACTGCATTGCAGGCCTCTTTTATATTATGTGGAGGAATGTTTGTTGCCATCCCAACAGCAATCCCTGATGAACCATTTACTAATAAGGATGGAAATTTTGCAGGCAGAACAACCGGCTCCTTGAGCGAACCATCAAAATTATCAATAAAATCAACAGTATCTTTGTCTATATCAGAAAGCATCTCCTCTGCAATCTTAGATAATCTTGCCTCAGTATATCTCATTGCAGCAGGCGAATCCCCATCTACACTTCCAAAGTTGCCATGTCCATCTACAAAAGGATATCTCATTGAAAATGGCTGTGCCATTCTTGTTAATGCGTCATATATGGCTGCATCTCCATGTGGATGATATTTTCCCATGCAGTCCCCAACTATCCTTGCTGATTTCTTATAAGAAGTATTATGCAAGACCCCAAGTTCTTTCATAGAATAAAGAATCCTTCTGTGTACCGGCTTAAGCCCGTCCCTTACATCTGGTATAGCTCTACCAATGATTACAGACATTGCATAATCAATGTAAGAACTCTTCATCTCCTCTTCAATCTCTCTTTCAGAGATTGTCCCTTCTTTCTCTTCAGTCATATTAAATCGCAATTCCCTCTTCTATAAATATCTTTTTCTTTTGTCATATTTTATCCATTGAATTACTATATTAAAGCAAGGATTAATATGCTGCCAAGGAATGTTGAAGCTGTTAAGAAGGGCATTGCCGGATAGTATTTATTTTGTTTTCCTAAAATAAGCAGTAAAAATATTGAAAGTGTTTGAATTAATGCAATGATAGAAGTTGCAAGAAATGCAAGGCTCTCTGATAAGAAGAGAAGGCTTGCCCATTGAAAGAAAGAGATATTGTATATCAAAGGAAAGACAATATCGCCCCCGCCTAAAATTGCAGTCTTCTCTCTTATTTCTCTTTCATTTTTGTATCTTTTTCCCTTTTTTATCTCTTCATCTTTTTTTATGCCTGAATCTTCTTTTGTGTAATCTTTAGTCATTTCTTTTTTATCTTTATATCCAATCATGATGCCTGAGAATGCCCCTGTTTTCTTTTGAAATTCTGCAATTGTTATCATATGCTTTAATTTAAAAACAGCCAAGTAATCATATATTGATATTATCAAAAGAAGTATAAAAGCCCAGAAAGGAGTTAGATTAAAACTAAAGATTATTGCTATCCCTGTATAGATTAAGATTTCAATGATTATTTTTAAAAGATACAGATGTCTTTTGCTCAGTTTTATCATCATAGCTATTAATGCAAAGCTTAATGCTATGCTTCTATTAAAGAAGATAGAAAGGGTAATATAAACACAAAATAACACTGCAAATCCATACCATATCCTCCAGATTCTTTGTTTGTTGAACCTGTTTAATATAAGAATAATAATACTTGCAATTATTATCCCTGTTGTTATAGCTGTTATAAAGTATATATTTTCTTTAATTGTTCTTCCAAAAAATTCCTGAGCTTCGTCTTGCTTAAGCGAATCTGAGCTCTGGTTTATTTCAACAAGATTGAAGCTGTATGATGCGCTAAACAGTCCAAATACCTGAGCAAAGAAAAAAATCATACATAGCAGGCCAACTATTGAATAAGAATGTTTCATTATTCCATGATTTTTCTTCTTGTTTTAATCTTTTTCTTTTTCGTGGCGTCAAAAAAAGCAGAAGGATGTAAGATATTGCTTGTTGCGGACAACCTATTTTTGTGGATCAACCTTTAAAATGAAATATTCTGTTTCGTTATAACTCAAAAGAAGTTTTATCTCATTAAGTTTGTTAGCAGTTCGTTGAGCTCTCAAGACATTTTCAATAGCATAGCCAGTTAAATATAATATAATCAGAGTCTTTTTATCCAAAAACAGATAATTTATTAAGTTTTTATGCTTATAGATAATTATGATACCAAAAATAGAATTCAGATGGTCTTTCATTTATCAGGAAGAAATTCATTTGCCTAAAAAAGAAGATTATGACAGGGACAAATGGGAAAAATATGTTAAAGATTTTATCGTCAAGATTAAAAAGGAATGGGATAAAAACGGGGACGACATATTAAGATATATGGAACAGATTACTGGCCTGAAATGGAAGGAAAAGAAGATTATCTGCTATGTTATCAAAATGAGCGAGTTTGGGCCAATATCAGATCCTTTGACAATACCGATTCAGTTAAGGTTCAAGAAAGAGATTTTTACGCTGACTAGTGAAAGATTCTTTGATATGCTTACACATGAATTAATACACAATCTTTTTATTCAAAATGAAGATAAACTGGATAGGTATTTTGATACTCTAATTAATAAAAAGTATAAGAATCTGAGTCAGAATACTGCAATACATGTGCCAGTTCATGCAATCCACAAAGAAATTTTTGACAAATTCTTTGAAAAAAGAAGATTTGAAGATGAAATAGAGGCTTGTTCTTATTATCCTGAATATAAGAAAGCATGGGATATTGTTCTTAATGAAGGGAGTGAGAAGATTATTGAAGATTTAAGAAAATCCCTAATCGTAAATAACGAGTAAATTACTGTCGTATCTGATTATCGCGTCAATTAAAGTGTCTGAGTTGATAGAATATCTTGGGTTTGACTGAAAATCAGCAGGATCGGTTACATAAAATCGACCCTTCTTAAAACCATTAATAACTAATGTATGTTTCCAAGGTTCACCTCAGATATCTTATGTGTTAATAACTAATTGGAGTATATGAAGTTTACGTTTCAGTTGATGTTTTAAATAAATGGGGCCTGTCCGGAATAAATGATCATCTTAATGAAGAGTGACTTAGTGATTTGGGATTTCCCTTAAAAATTCGTGCAGTATATGCTTATTCTTCTTAAGAAGAGATAATTGATTTTGCATTTTTGCCACCAAGAATTCAAAACCGGTCTACCCTTTAATACTTTCCTTGGCAAACCGGATAAACAATATTGATTTTTATATGATACGAGCTATTCTTCCTCTCTTGGAGGGTGATGCCTGCGAAGAGAAACTGGCGGAAGTATAACGATCGAATCCTCCAGGGAGGTGAATGGTGGGGAGCTATTCCAGCAAGGAAGATGATTTTTGAGGAATGGTCGAGCTACAAGTATTGAAGGATAAATTCAGGAAGCGGCTATGAAGTTGCTGTTTTATGGTATGTTTAAAAGGATAAAATTAGATAAATAGTTTTTAGACTATCGCTGCGAGTTAGGTTTATTCATTTGTACGATGCAGCATCTTTTTCAAAAGATTTTAAAATAAGTCTTTTTTTCTCAAATCATATGATTGAAATATATACTATTGGAGGCTTTTTAGAGATAGGCAGAAATATGACCCTTGTCAGATATAAGAATGAAGCCGTTATTATTGACATGGGCCTCCATATGCCAAATTATATCAATTTTACAGAAGATGAGGATATCGAGAATATTGACTACAGGCAGCTTCTGAATGCTGGAGCCATCCCTGATTTCAGAGTTGTAGAAGATTTAGCAAAAGAGGTTAAAGCAATTATTCCTACCCATGCTCATCTTGATCATCTTGGAGCTATTCCATACTTGGCAAATCTTTTTCCGAATGCTAAGATAATAGCTACTCCTTTCTCTGGCGAGGTTTTGAATCTTATTTGTAAAGAAGAAAGGATTTCATTAAATTCCTCAATAAAGGCTATTAAACCAAAAGCATCATTTAATCTTTCTGAGAATCTTCGTATCAATTTTGTCCCAATAACACATTCAACCCCTCAAACCGTTCTTGTTGTTATAGAAACGCCAGAGGGAAAGATAGGTTATGCTAATGACTTCAAATTTGATAAATCTCCTGTTCTTGGGAAGAAGCCAGACAAGAGGACAATAGCGAGATTTGCTCCTTTAAAATTGCTTATTATGGACACCTTGTATGGAAAGACTCTTGGAAAGACTCCTTCAGAGAATGTTGCTCGTAATATGTTGAAAGATATACTCTTTGATGATTCTATTACTAAAAACAATGCCCTCATCATAACTACATTCTCTTCACATATTGCAAGAATAAAATCTATCTGTGATTTTGCAGCGAGGCTTAAGAGAAAACCAGTTTTTCTTGGTAGAAGCTTTAAAAAGTATCTTAAGGCAGCAGCGGATTCAAATGTCTATCAATTGCCACAAGGATACCCTGTTTTTTCTTTTTCTAAGGATGTTAAGAGAGCCTTAAAGAATATAAGAAGAAATCCGGAAAAATACATCGCTGTTGTTACAGGGCATCAAGCAGAAAAGAAGGCTGTTTTAAGCCGAATGGATGAAGGACTTTTCAATTTTAATAAAGGAGATGTTGTTATTTTTTCTTCTTCAATTATTCCGGGAGGAGATAATAAAGAGAGAAGAGAAGCTTTAGAGAATTCATTAAGTCAGAAAGGCGTTCGTGTTTTCTCAGATGTTCATGTTTCAGGTCATGCTTCTCGTGAGGATCATAGATTATTGCTTAGTCTTTTAAAGCCAAAGATTGTTGTACCAGCCCATTCCGATGAAGAGAATGCAAAGGCTTTTATGAGCTTTGCCGAAGAAGAAAAGCTGGCCAAGCCTATAATTGCAAAGGAAGGTGACAAAATCCTTGTTTGAGCTGCTTATCAGATAAATTTAAATATATCCTTTGAATTTATGAACAGGGGGATAATGATGAAACTTACAATTGCAGAACCAAAATATTTGAAGGATACAATCTCAATCATCTCAGAGCTCGTTAGTGAAGCAACATTCAAAATAGACAAGAATGGAATGGGCCTTGTTGCTATGGACCCTGCTAATGTTTCTATGGTTTTATTTAATCTATTCTCAAGTGCTTTTGTTGAATACAAGGTTGAAGAGCCTACGGACTTAGGAATTAATCTTTCTAATTTAAAGCAGATATTACGAAGGGCTAACCCTTCTGATATGATTTCTCTATCAACAGTCGGAAAGGGAAAATTAAAGGTTTTATTCAGTGGGCAGACAAAGAGACAGTTTTTTCTGCCAATAATTGATATTGATCAAGAGGAACAAAAGATTCCTGATTTGAAGTTTCAGGCTGATTTGACATTGAATTCAAAAATCTTGGCAGATGCCATTGATGATGTTGATATCGTCTCGGATTCCCTAATTATTGAAGTTGATAAGGAGCACTTAGTTATTAGAGGTGAAGGAGATCTTTCACAATCGGAAACAGAGATCCCGGCTGGAGAGGATGTCTCTATAACCCTTGAAGGGGCTGATAAAGTAAAAGCAAGTTATTCCGTTGAATATTTAAAGAAGATGATGAATGCGGCAAAGATTTCTGACAAATGCAAGTTGAGGTTTGGTAACGATTGGCCAATGAAGTTAGAATTTAATGAGGTTGATAAGATTTCTCTGGCATTTGTTCTTGCCCCAAGATTTGAATACGACTAAACTTTTTTGATTTTTTCTTTGTTTAGAAAAATAAAAAAATATAGAATAAAAATTAATCTTTTTCTTCCATGCCTGCAATGTCTTCTTCTTCAGCAAACAAGAAGTCTTTTAATTCTTCTGCAAATTCCTTGTCGTGCTGCCTTATCCATTCAATCAACATCGCTGCATGCTCTTTCTCTTCATTTGCATTGTGAATCAATATTTTCTTCAGATTCTCATCACTGCATGCATCAGCTCTCTGTCTGTACCAATCTATTGCTTGCAATTCTTCTGTTAATGAATCTATTGCTCTTTTCAGATTCAATGTTTCCTCAGATAACTTTGTTCTTTCTTCTTTCAACATTTTTTCACCTCTTTTAAAAGAATATAAGATTTTCAAATCCTTTCGCATTATTTAACTTTTTCTGTTTTTATTAGTTATGCCTTGAAAAGAAAATATCCGGTTTCGTTATAAACCAGTGGGAGTTTAAGCTCATTAAGCTTATTAACAGTTAGTTGAGCTCTCGAATTATTTTCAACAACGCAGTAAAAATCAAATGCAATATACTCAAAGTCTTTTTTATCCAAAAACTCTTTTATCTCTTCAACAGACTTATTGTAAAATTCTCTTTTCATTTGTTGGACTTCTTTATCCCAAGGAAGGGCTTTCCTGTCATAAGCTAATATCTTATCTTCAGAACCTCCACATAGACCAAAGATTAATGAATCCTTATCTATTGTTTGAGTTAAAGCCATATATCCAGTCAAAGTTCCTGGAGCCTGTGGCAATACATGAACCCCGGGGGGCCAAATTGCAAATCCCTGAACATAAATTTTCGGATATAAAGATCCCCATCCTATTCCCACAATTAAAATAAATAATAAAGAGTAGAAAAGATACCTCTGATTTTTTACAATTTCTAATGAAAACATCCATGTTGTAGCAATGGCAAAAATCATCGCAGAAGGAATTGCTAATATTGACCAAAATCTATGTGGCATCAAATCAGGTCCCGGAAGACTATTTCCCAATGTTCCATAAAGAGAGAAAAAGAACCACAGAAGAAGTGTTATATTTCTAGCCATGATATCTTTTTTCCTTTCCTTTTCTGTTATCATTTGAACAATCAAGATAGGGATTCCAATTAAAGTCATCAAAAAAAGTACAGGACCAAATCCTGTTGCATTATCAATCTTATTTTGAATAGGAGAAATCAAAAAATCCCGAAAGTTATATATTTCACCTCCGCCCGATTCAACAGTGTTTATTGAACCGAAGATGTTGTTTATGTTTATGCTGTTCACAGCAAGTGTCTCTTCAATTCCATGAATGCAAAACATTGGAAACCAGAATAGAGAAAGAGAAAGTACAGTTGTTATAAGCAATGCATAAAAAAGCATCAATGGGAATTTTCTCGCAGATATCCAAAGAGACATTAAATAAAGAACGCAAAGGATTCCAAATATAAATGGATTTGACATTTGAGTTATTGACATTGCAAAGAAGGAAATAACAAACGGAACGAAGTAATTTCTATCGTTTCTAAGTCTATTTTTTTCAATTTTTGATAGTTTAAACATAGAATAAAAGCCAGGCACAAAGAGAAGCATAGCCAAGCTAGATGCCCAAATAAAATGTCCAAAAAAACAAGGCGTAACCGTTAAAGCAATCAAAGCAACTATTGCTTCTTTCTTTCTAAGTATTTGTCTAAAAACAAAATAAAATCCGGCGTATCCTAATGCAAGAATAAGAGAATTAAAAAATTTAAGAGTCCATATTGTTTCTGAAGAAACCTGTTTTAGTGTTCCTGTTAGAAATAAAAAGCCCGGAGGATAAGGTTCAAGATATTTTTCAAAGTAATTTCCTCTCTCTACTCCAGTTGTTTTAAATTGAGCAACATAATTCATAGCTCCAGCATGAATCCAAGGATCATCGTCTTCAAGATATGGATACCTAAAACTTCCCATCAAGAATAAAGAGAAAATGAATAAAAATATCATTGAAGGAACTAAAATATCAATTATTTCAGCTTTAGATATCTTGAGAGATTTTTTTCTTCCTCTGTCTTCTTTGTTCTTTAGTCTCTTGATTATTAGCCATGCAGGATATATCAACGATAGAATTAAGAAGATACGCCAGTCTAAAGGTAATGGTGACCATCTTATGAAAAGTGCAATTGTTACAAAAAAAGTCAATCCAAACACAGGCATAAGAAATATCTTTTCAGCGATATTGTTTAGCTTAATCTTCCTTGTTAAAAACAGACCAAAACCATAGCTAATTACCAAGAAGTAAATCAATGGTGCAATTTGAAATGCCATTTTGTTCTTTTTAGTTTAATCAGTTAACAAATCTATATTTTATTAATGTTGCTATGGCCTTAAATCCATCCTTTGCCTTTATCTTTTTTCCCTCTTTAGTTTTTCTTGGATGATATGATATCGGAACTTCAACTATTTTGTACCCTTTCTTTAATATTTTTGCAGTAATCTCCGGTTCCCATTCAAATCCGTTACTTTCAAAACTAATTTCTTTAAAAATTCCTCTCTCAAATGCTTTGTAACATGTAGGTTCATCTGTCAATTTTGCATGGAATAAAATATTTGCTGTTAGCGTAACCATTCTCCCACCAAGATAAAAAGTCAATGATGATTTTTCTTTGTTTCTTTTTTCTAAAATTCTAGACCCATATACTACCTTTGTTTCTCCTTCCAAAATAGGAGCAATAACTTTTTCATATTCATCTGGGTCATATTCTAAATCTGCATCTTGAACTATCAAAATATCCCCGCATGAAGCCTTTATTGCAGTTCTGATTGCACCACCTTTACCCAAGTTTTTATCATGAAATATTAATTTGATATTTTTATATTCTTTAGCTTTTTCTCGCAATAATTCTCGACTTCCATCCGTAGAACCATCATCAACTATTATAACTTCTTTTTCTATAGATAATTTTGCATTCTCCACCTTATCAATGAGCTCTTTTATCGTGTTCACTTCGTTATAAACAGGGATTAATACACTTAATTTCATAATCCTTCTTTTACCTTTGGATTAAAAAAACTTTTCTATTGATTTTTTCATAGAAAGTTTTATTAAACAAAAAATTAATGATTTCTATGTATGGTTGGAAGGTATTTCATAGCATTGATTCCAGATGAAAAGGCATTAAAAAAGATTCAGAAGATTCAACATCAGTTCCTTTTGCTTGATAAAAGCATCTATAAGACATCGCTCCCAATACACATAACCCTTAAAGAGACTTTTGCAAGTGATAGAATTGTTGATTTGGAGAGAGAATTGGCCCTTATCGTGAAAGATTTTCTGCCTTTTTCTGTTAATGTTACAGGCTACGACATTTTCAACAATCGTTGCGTTGTTCTGAAGAATTCCAAGCCTGATGAAATTCAGCGACTCCATGAATCAATTATTGATTTGGCAAACAATTATAGAATTGATGAACTCAGAGGAGGCCTTTTAAGTCAATGTCAGAATGAAAGGCAAAAAGAATATCTATTTAAATACAACAATATCTTTGTAAAGGAATATTATGCACCACATATCACATTAGTTTATCTGAAAGATAAGAAAAAGTTAAAATTGGTGAATGATTTTATGAAAAATGCAGATTTAAATATACAAATGCATTTTTCTGATGTTGCAATAATAGACAAGAAAGATAATAAGCCAAGAGCAAGATTCAAATTTTCATGCTGATGAAAAATGGAATGCGATATTTGTGGAAAGAAAGCAGATAAGTTATATGAGGTTGAGGTTGAAGGAACCCTGCTTCATTTGTGCGAAGAATGTAAAAGATTCGGAAAAGAAATCAAAAAACCTAAGTTAGTTTTTACAAAAAAACCAACTGCTTTGAAAGAAGACGAACCAATTGAATCAATCAGACCAGACTTTTCATTAGTTATAAAACAAGCCCGTCAAAAGCTTGGAATGAAACAAGAAGAAGTTGCAAAGAGAATCAATGAAAAAGCTTCTCTCATACATAGCATTGAGACCGGAAAACATGAACCTTCAATCCCTCTTGCAAGGAAATTAGAGAAATTCTTTGGAATAAGCTTGATTGAAAATATTGAAGCAGAAAAGAAAACAAATCAAAAAAAAGATAATTCAGCTCTAACAATAGGAGACATAATTAATTTGAAGAAGTGATTATTAGCATATCTTTGACATTGCCTCCTCATCTTCTATTTTACTGCACAATATCTCACCAAGTTCTTCCTTAGTTAAGAATCCATAAGTTTTGCTATCTACAACAAGGCCTGGCAATGAGCTCACATTATAAGTACTCATTAAAAGCTGTATTGTTGGTTCTTCCTCAAAGTTAGAATCAAGAGCGAAAGTAAATAATTTATTTCCTAATTTTAATTTAAAATAATCTAATATTATTCCTTGTTCCTCGCATCTCGGGCAGTCCTTTTCATCACCGTAAAAATATAGTATTGTTACAAAATCTCCTTCTTCAGGGCAACGTTCTTTAAGAAGGTTTGCTATATACCAAAAATTGATTTGCGAAAGAGTGTATTTCCTTTTCATAACTTTAAATTCTTCCTCGTTTATGTTTGTCTCTCTGCTGTACGCTTCCAATCTCGACCTTTGTTGTTCGAGATCTTGAACGAATGTATTAAACAACTCCTTTAACCCTTTACAGTTTTCCTTTAAAATATTGCTTTCTGCTAACTGGTATTGAAGTTGAAGACTTTTGAATCCAAGCTCTTGTTTCTCGTATGCTTCTTCAAAGTAATCAATTCTTATGTTTTCCATTACAAAGCCTAAAAAATATCCTAACGAAAATATTGCTAATGTTATCACAAAAGATACAATATACCTCCTTTTATCAATTCTTCTTTTATTCATTATTTCCACTTTACCTCTCTTCTAAAGACCATATCTCGAAGTACTAAAATCCACACATATCCTAAGAAGAAAAAATATATAAAAAAGTATGAGAATAAAGCAATTCCTTTCTTCTCTAACCTTTCGTTAAAAATCTTTAAGCCGTTGTACAAGAGAAAAATGCTTATTGATAAAAAAATAATGCTTATTGATATTGCTTTAACATTGAGATTCAGGAAAAAGAACTCTTTATTGAAATTAGTAAGACTGTCAATTATGTATTCCTTAAAATTGAAATCGTATGTTTTAAATAAAAGAAAATAAGTTTTTATTGGTTTTCTGAGATTAAACACAGATAAAAGGATGGTGATAACGACGAATATTCCAGAAAAAAGCACCATCGGCAATTGGAAAAGACCAAAATCTCCATATTCTTTGTTAAAAAGCATGTGCGAATAATCCTTTAGGTTTCTGAGTCCACCAACTCCCCATCTTATTCTTTGCTTTGCGAGTGATTTCAAATTATTTGGAGTTTTTGTATAAACGACTGCTTCGTCGCATTGCTTTATCTCATAATTCTTCTCTTGAATTCTCATTGCGATATCCATGTCTTCTGTTTTATGTCCTTCTCTAAAACCACCAAGCTCTTTTACCAATTTTGTTCTAAATACAGGCAAAGGTCCGGGAGTTACATGAATTGCATTTTTTCTCGTTAATACAGACTTATAAAAATGATTTATAGAGTATTCAAACCATTGTATTTTTTCGATGGCTTTTTTTGGGTTTTTAACTTTGAGAATTGGAGAAACTGCACCAACCTTTTGAGTTGTAAATTCCTGAAGCAGATTTTTTAAAGCATCCTTTTCCGGATATGAATCAGCATCAAGAGTAGCAAAGAAAGGGGTATCAATTCTCTCAAGAGCATTATTAATCGCGGCATATTTCCCCTTATTCTCTTGATGAAGAATCGTTATTTTAAGCTGAGGATTCTTTTTCATCTCTTCATTGGCAGTGTTTTTTGCAATTTTTAAGCTGTTGTCTTTTGATCCATCATCTACAACATAGATCTTTAATTTATCAGAAGGATAATCTAGTTTGCATGTCGTTTGAATAGTTTCCTTTATATTCTCTTCTTCATTATACATAGGAATTATTATTGAAACCTCCGGCCACTCTTTATACACGACTTTGGCGTTTTTTTTAGGTTCTTCTAGGAGAACTAACATCCAGAATACAACATAATAAAGAGAGATGAAGAGTATAACATTTATGATTACATTAGTTATTAATATCATAATGGAATGATTGTTAATCAATCTTATTTATAAAATTTTCTCAGTTTTGGGCTTGTCCAGAAAAGTATAAAAAGGTATGCTGATTCTGAATTCTCTGTGATGAAAGATGAAAAAACAATTATCTCTTATTAGTAAGAGTAAGTTACGCTCAATGATCAGGGATGTTTTCTCTGGAAAAGTCCTGTTTTTTATTAAATTTAACAAATCAATCTAATTCGTGGGAAATATGGGAAGTAAAAATGATTAAGAGACTAATAAAAGGTAACAAAGAGAAGAGAATAATTCTGATTTTATTTATCCTTTCAACCTCTTTTTTTATCTATCAAAATGCAACATGTTTGTCATGGGATTTTAGTTCTTATGTTCTAAATGCAAAATATTGGTTTGATGGCGGTAAATACTTTGAACCATTAAGACCACCGGCAATGCCTTTCATCTTAGGATTATTTAGCGTTTTTGGCTGGAGAGCTTCAGAAACCATATTCGTTATTTTAACATCTTTTTTGTTCATGTATTCAACTGTAAGATTAGCAAAAGATCTTAACTTTAATCCTATTGTATTCTACGCAATAAGCCTTAATGCATATTTACTTAGCGTAGGTCTTATAAATGGAACAGAATTATTATCGCTTGCTTTTTTAGAGCTTTTTTTATCTTTTCTGATTGAAAACAAGCCCATTTCTGGATTATTTTTAGGATTAAGCTCATTATCAAGATATACGGGGTTTGCCTTTTTTCCCCTTATTCTTCTACATTTAAACATTAAGAAAATACTCAAAAGTTTGATTCTATTTGGAGCAACAGTTTCTTCATGGTTTATATACAATTATTATAAATTTGGAAATCTGTTCACAAGTATTGCTGATCAATATGCTAACAATATTCTTTACAGAGAATATCTTATTCAACCGATGCAACTATCACATTTTTTACAACTCCAAAACATTTTGCTCCCTTTTTTCTTAATAGGAGTCATAATTAAAATTTATAGAGGATTTGAACAAATAAAAGTCTTAAAAAGGCACAAAATATCTTTGCTGGAATTCCTGAATAAATATAAAATAGAACTAATTATTCTGTTCCTTTTATTCACTTCAATATTCAGTTACAAGAACACCCCTGTAAAAGATGTGAGGTATCTATTCAATTTGGTTTTACCAACATTCTACTTTTCTTATATTGGCTTAAATTATATTGTCAAAAAAACAAAGGATGACAAGAGATTATTGCTCTTTATCGCAATATTAATTTTTATCGTTAGCTTCTTTACTGCATCATTTTTAATTCAGAATAACCTGTGTGAACCACGAGGAATATATCTTGATGCAATAAATAAGTTAGATGAATTAAATCTTTCAGAATGTTCAATTATGTCCAACGCGTGGGTAATACTGAACGATTTAAATAGACCATCCTTGCCTTTCCCAAGAGAAGAATTGATAAGTAGGAGCATTGAAGAAGGTCAAATCATTGTTTTATTTAAGCATGTTAAAGAGCCGCCTTATGTTTTTGATAATTATGTTATGGGATCATTACCTTTAATATACGAAGATGAAAAATTTATAATCTTGGGAACAGGAAAATGCCTCCCAATAACTCCCTTTGAAGAGAGTTATTTACAACAATTAGATAAAATCATATTTGATTTATACGCATATCATATAAACACAAATCCTTGTTTTATTCTGTTCCATAATTCTCCATTCCTTGAAAAAACATGTAATTTCGTTAATCTAAATGGATTTAAACAGGATGAATATCGAGTACTTCAATGAAAATTTCTAAAATTAATTCATAAAGAAGAATCAACTGGTTTGTCCAGAAAAGTTTATAAATATACTTTAGTTATTTGTCTAAAAAAGAGTGGAAACATTTCTTGCCAACACTTAAATGTCGCCTACATCATTTAAAGGAAAGAGAATTCGCTTGGATCATCATTTTATACAAATTATGGAGGATTAGTCCACATCTGTAAGTTAGTCCTAGATGATCACTTGTTCAGGGTATATCATTAATTTTGCTCCTTTATAACTACTATTTCAATTCCTTGTCCAATCTGCCTTTCCTCAAAAACCTCGTGATTTCTCAATAAAAAGAGAAGACCTTCCTCTTCATGGTTCCATACAAGCCCTTTCTTCATTTCATCTGTTATTAAAATGTATTTTACATTAAGTTCTCTCGCAGACTCGAGAGTTTTATCCATCTCTCTTGAATAAAATAAGTTGTAAAATGATGATAATTTTTCATTAGAATTTTCTGTATTGTTCAATAAAAGTATAAGCTCTTTGAGATTTCTTCTATGAGCTAAAATACCTTTTGTTTCCATCAAAGGATTTTGTGTTGTTTCATTAAAATTATGTTCTCTTGCATTAGTGTATTCTAAAAGTGGCATATAGTATGGATGAGTTGCTATATTTTGAAGAGGGTATTTCTCTACAATAAATTCAGATTCTCTTACTAATTCTTCATTTATGTTTATTTCGGGAAGAACATTAAAGAAGAGAGATGTGCTTAAAGCAAAAATTCCAAATAAAGTGCAGATTGTTGCAACCATGGCATTTTTTATCTCCCACTTCTTAGAAAAAGAGTCATATGCTGCTTTTCCTGCCAATATGCAAAATAAAATATTCAGAATCGGCAGATAATATAAGCTGTGGAAAAGAACTAAAATACTCAATAAGAAGAATATTATGAATACCCTTTTACTATTTATTTTTGCTACAAAAAGCCCGATTATGCCGTATACAGCTGTAATTAGAGATATCCCGAAGATGTTCCCAAATTCAAACACAATATCTGTAATGCCTTGATTAAGAGAAGGAACTAATTCATAAGCTGTGTTTAGGAGATAGTTAGAGGTACTTACTGAAATTATTAAAAGGATTAGAAGAAATATCTTTGTCTTTCTATAGCTTTTATGTGATAAAATATTGATGCAAGTTAATACAAGAAAGAATAACAAAGCAACGAATGATAATAAAGAACTAAAAACAAGGATTAATGTACCAATAACCTTTAATGAATTTGATGAATTTAAGAAAAAGGAAAAGCCAAGCAATAAAAATATAATGAGCAAGGCTAAAGGATTTAATGTTGAAAAAAAGAATAAGTGTGCAGGAGACAAAACGTACAATAACATAGCGATTATTCCTGCATCTTTTCCAGCCAGAAAAGAAGCTATATTAAAAAGACTATAGCATCCAACAACAGAAATGGTTGTTAGTAGAATCCTTAATAGAATTTCAGAGGTTATGGCTTCTGATAAAAAAATTGTAGTCCTGCCCAAGATACTATTATCAAAGATTGAATAAGATATATTTGTTCTAGGGATAGTCCCCAAATTATTCTGAGTTATAGCCAAATTGATTAAAATAATATTTAATCCTAAAATCAATAAGAGCCAGAGCAAAACCTTTTTGCGTTTTCCATTGTTCTTTTTTTTCATTTTTCTCCTTTGTTTGCTTTATTCATTGATTTTTATAGCATATATTTTTGTAGAATTGTCATCATATATTTTCTTTATGAAATCTGAATCCTCATAATGAAGGCTTTCTATATCATATATCTCTGTTATTATGGGAGTAATTATTACATGTGTTATGTTGTATTTATCAAAGATTTCCTTTGCAGTGATTTCAAACCTTGCTGAATATATCTTTTCGTATTCTTCAAGCCTTTCTTCTGGATTTTCTGTAGCTATGAAAGATGATGTAAGGAAAACACTTTTGTTTGTATAATAATGAACTGCATAAGCATTATTGAAATCAACCACAATCCTCGCTTCTTCTTTCATCTCATCTTGTATATACTCTAATCCTCCTTTAATCTTTTCTAGCTCATAATCCATTGAAGCAGTCCTGCCAAGAGCAATTGCAGGGAATATAGAACTAAACAAGAAGAAAAAGATGGAAGAAGCATAAAGAATTTTTGCTAATCTTTCAAATCTGATTTTGCTTAAAAAATCCTTAAAAGTCTCAATGAAAATTGAGAAATGAGAAGCAAACAAAATACCCAAAATAGAAACACCAAGCCTCCACGGAATTAGTTTAAGCCATAAAAGGAATAAACTGGCCAGAATTAATCCTATCGTGATATAATGCTGATTTGTAGATTCTCCTTTAGCTATTGCAGAATAAATCGTCCAGATGCCATATGCCAGCGGAAATATGCCCAAACCGTAGCTCAATTCAAGAAGATTGAAATCATAGTAAAGATTTTCTAAGACTTTTTCAGGGATATTCATCCAGATAATATCGCTTCCGAATTCAAAGAAAAATGTGCCTTGTGTGATTAATACTGAAAAAAGATATACAGAGGCAGAAAAGGAAAATAATTCAATTTCTTTGTGCGTTATCCTTTTTTTCTCAATGTATTTTAACAAAAGATTCACGAACATTCCACTAAGGAATAAAACCGCGGCAGGAGTCGTTGCACATAAAAGTGCGAAGTTGATATAAAAAAAATACGATGCTTTTGCTTTTTTCTTCCTCTTCATTGCTTTTAAATAAAAGATTGTTGATAACAAAAACAATGTCAGGATGAAAGGAAGATTTCCAACAGTGTTTATTGAAGACTGCCACAGGATTGGAATAAAGCCACCAAAAACTGCGGATAGAAATGCAGCATTGTCTTTAGAATTAAGTTCTTTAGAAAGCATAAATACAAGAAGAGGAAGAACTGAAATTAAAATGCTGTTCAACAGAACAGGGCCCAAATCTCCAAAAATCATTAAGAAAAATGCTAAAACATATTCAAACAGAGGAGGGAAAAAAGTAGTCCTGCCGTTAATTATCTCTGAATTACTAAAATCAGGGATTCCATGGTTTAAGATATATTTGGCTTCACTAAGTTGTTTATATGAAAGATCTTCTGAATAGAACTCATCAAAGCTACTTAGATAAATAGAGAGTATAAATATAAACAGGCTAAGTGAGCTTAATCCGAAAATTATCTTTTTTTTCATTTTCTTCGCAATCTTATCCACCGAATATAATTCGATTAGCAATATCTTCAATGACTTTAAAGTTTTCTTATTCCCTTGTTGTTTTTTGTTTTCTTAATACTTTTCCTTTTTTTGATTCTTTCCTCTAATCTTTATCTTAACATTTTTCCGTATAAATTATCTTCAAAATCTTTTTATACAAGTTCTGTATTTAAATTATCAATGAAACCTTCTAGAATCAAATCGTTTTTTAGTCTTCAAGCATTTTTATTGTTAGTTTTTCTTCTGGCAATAAAGCCAGTTTCTTCTGTAGGCATATTTCCTTCTTCTATTGAACTCGCCTATTACAACGATATCCTTTCCTCCTCTTTCTTCATCAGGAATGATGATGAACTCGACTATGATGTTTCTGTTTCTATTAATGGAGAACTTGCAGATTTGATAGAGATTGAGGAAGAACTTTCTCTTGTGAAAGCAAAAACTCAGGAAGAAGTTAAATTTACGCTTGATCTGCGAAATACAGTACTTCCCTCGGGAAGACATGAAGCAACATTTTCCTTTACCTTTATCCCTTCTGGAAAAGAAGGCCAGATAAAAGCTTTTCCAGTTGTTATTGCAAAGGCTTTTGTTGAAGTTCCATACCCTGAAGAATTTGTTGAGTTAAGCATCATTGGAAGCAGCTCCAAAATAGAAGATACAATAAAGATAGATGTTTTATTATCAAATAAAGGGATAAAAGAAATAGAAGAAATTATTTGTGAGGCATCTATGCCTGATGCATCAGGAAATTATGTTCTTTGCTCTAATTCAATAAGAAATCTGCCTGCAGAAAGAGATGCCATGTTGAGCTTAACTTGCGAAGGAGATTTCCCTGTAGGAAGTTATCCTTTCTTGCTAAGTTGCAATTATGCTGACAAAACGATAGATATTGAAGGCTCCGCAATACTTGAGGGCAATGAGCTTTCTGTTGAAGACTTTAAGATTTCTTCTGATTCCTATTCTTTTAAATTAAAAAACCTAGCAAATTCAAATTTTTCAACTGTTTATGCAAAAATTCATTTTGTTGATGATGAAAACAAGACAATTTCAACGATTAATTCTCCCGCAGTTTCAATAGACAGTTTAGAAGATAAGCTCGTTGAAGGAATTCTTCCTGAAGACCTTCCTGTTGAGACAGAAGAAGCCAATATTATTCTTGAGTTGTTTGCTGAAGGAAAGATTGTTGGAAAAGAAATGTTGCAAACTTCTTTCTTATATGAACCCCAAGAGGAAGAAACGACAGAAGATGGAGCAAAAGAGACAGATGAGAATGGAAGAATTTGGATATTCGTAGGCATATTTGCACTTGTTCTGAGTTTTATTGTCGCTTTATCGTTTCTTCTTAAAAAACCAGAGGGTTATTTTTAGAACCATCTCAAAATCATTGGAAGTCTTTGGAAAGCTTTTTATACTATACATTTACTCCATTCAAAAGCAATTTAACCTAATCTAATTTATGCTAATTCAATAAAAGAAATAAACGAGGGAAGACAATGGTCGAAACAAAACCTATGCCAATAAGTTCAATAAAAAAAGGTGGCTTTGTTGTTCTAGATGGGCAGCCTTGCAGAGTAGTTGATATACAGATATCCAGACCTGGAAAACATGGACATGCTAAGGTTAGGATGACTGGCGTTGGTTTGCTGGATGAGAAGAAAAGGGTTATTGTTATGCCCGGACATGATAACATTGAAGTGCCAATAATAGAAAAGAAAAATGCTCAGGTTCTTTCTGTTTTAGGAAATACCGCAAATGTTATGGATTTGGATAGCTACGAAACATTTGATCTTGAAATTCCTGAAGAATTGAAAGAAGAATGTACCGATGGAGTTGTTGTATTGTATTGGGATATCATGGGCACGAAAGTGATGAAGCAAATAAAAACTAATCCTTAAAGGTGATTTTATGGCAAAATTTGAGGAAGCTGAGGCAAGGCTCTTTCACAGGATGTTTGTATGCAAGGATTGTAAGTCTAAGCAAAGGGCACCTGTGCTTAAGGTTAAGGAAGGAAAGGTTAAATGCAGGAAATGCGGTTCACATAATCTAAGACCGATTAAAAAGAAATAAAATGAACTTTGAATTTATTCTTCATTATGTTTTTTTGGCTGTTTTTATTCTAGGTCTTACTATTTTTCTCTTGAAAAGAAAGAAAAACACATCTGTTGAGAAAGTTCTTGGTTATTTTTTTTATATTATTCTTTATCGTACTAAGCGTGGACTTCAATTTATTGATAATCTTGCGAAAAAGCATTATAAATTCTTTAATGTGATGGCTAAAATAGGTGTTGTTATTTCTTTTGGTGGAATGATTTTTGTCTCTTTTTTTCTTATCTATAATTTCATTATGCTTTTTATTCAACCTCCTGTCCAACCAGCCTTTGCTCTTGTCCTCCCCTTTCCCGGAAAAGGAATTGTTTTTGTTCCTCCAATCTTCTGGGTCATTTCAATCATGGTTCTTGCCATTTTTCACGAAGGAATGCACGGCATTATTGCAAGGAAAAACAAGATTAAGCTTCACTCGGCAGGTTTTGCAGTTGCCTCTTTCATTGTTCCTCTTCTGCCCGCAGCATTCGTTGAACCAGATGACAAGGATTTGGAAAGAAAAAAGAAATCAAAGCAGATAGAGATGTTCTCTGCAGGTCCTTTTGCAAATATTGTTCTTTTTGTTGTTTTCTTAGGTCTATTTTTGCTTTTTGACTCAATTTTATTGGGAAATTCAAATGCCTACTACGATCCTTTGCAGAATCAGATTCTTTCTGTGGAAGGCGTTAAATTCGTTGATTATTATATGAAAAATGAATCCCCTGTTTTTGCTAACGATGTGCCACTAAATCTCAGTTTTGTTGAGATAAATGGTAAGCCTATCTTTGAAGATGGTAAAGACAATCTAATTGAATTTCTTGATGATGCCAAGCCTGGTGATCTTATGTCTTTAACGGCTGTGAATGGTTCAGAATACATTTTTCCATTGGCAGCTCAACCAGGAACAAATGGTGAGCGTCCTCTTTTAGGAGCTCAACTTACATATAGCTTCGCCCCTTTTTCATACACTGGAAAATTTGCTTCAATAAAGCTTTTTTCTGTTAAATTTCTTTTAGGGCTTTTTGCATGGCTCTATATCTTAAATCTTGGAGTAGGTCTGTTCAATCTTCTACCGATGGGACCATTAGATGGAGGAAGGATGATTAAGGCCATGTATGAAACGATGTTTAAAAAGGGAAATGCCGTGCGTCTTTGGAAGATAACATCATATGTCTTCTTATTCATGCTTCTAGTTGTTTTTATTTACCCATTCTTCCTTTAAATCTCTTCAAAAAGAGAATGGTTAGGATTAAATATGATTGAGTTTTCCTTTTTTTATGCTAACTGTTGTTTTTGTGGAACCAGAGAGTCCAGGCAATCTTGGAGCATGTGCAAGGGTTATGGCTAATTTTGGATTTTCTCAGCTTTTAGTTCTTAATCCTAAATTTCAGGTCTCTGATAAAGAGATTGCAGAAAGGGCCAAGCATGGCTTTTCTGTTATTGAAAATGCAAATATTGTAAAGATTGATGAGGAAAAAATATTACCTTATCTAAAAGAAAAATTTGATTATATTGTTGGAACCACGGCAAAGCTCGGTAATGACTTCAATATAATTCGTTCTCCTTTATCTGTGGAAGAATTTGCAACTATTTTGAAGAGAAGATTCAGGAATTTCAAAGATGCGCCAAAGCCAATGATTGCACTTCTCATCGGAAGAGAAGGAGATGGATTAACTAATGATGAGTTGGGGCAATGCGATTTCTTACTTACTATCCCTGCTAATCCCTCATATCCAACGCTGAATGTAAGTCATGCCTTGGGAATAATACTTTACGAATTGTTTAAAATCTCAAATGAGGCATCTTCAAGCTCTCATCTAACCCTTGCAACGCATAAAGAAAAAGAATTTCTTATGAAAAGATTTTCTCAGCTCTTAGATGAGCTTAATTTTGATCCAGAAAAGAAGAAAACACAGGAGCTTCTTTTTAACAGAATCGTAAGCAGATCTTTCTTTAAAAAGCGCGAAGTCTTTATCATCCATGGATTTATCTCAAAGGTGCTTGACTCATTAGAAAAGAACAATTCAAAGAGGAAAACGAAATCAACAATAGAAAAAAATCAAAAAATTCTACTGAAAAGGAGTAACAAATTCTTTTAAGCAATGGTTATGCTTGAATATTGTCTATTACGAAGATAGCTGATTTAAGCGTTTTTATACTAGGTGATTGATATGGATAGAAAACAAAAGGAAGGGCAATTTATTCTTTGGTTTGATCAGATTAGCGTTGATGATGTTGATTTAGTGGGAGGAAAAAATGCCTCGCTTGGAGAAATGTATTCTCAACTAACTCAAAAAGGAATCTCTGTGCCAAATGGCTTTGCAATAACATCAAAAGGATATTGGGATTTTATAAATTCAAACAGACTTGCCCAGCAGATTGACCAGTTAGTTAATTCCATTGATTTGGATAATTTAAATGATCTTGCCGAAAAAGGACATAAAATAAGAGAAATGATAAGAAATGCCTCTTTTCCAGAGCATTTAAGGGAAGCAATCGTTGAAGCATACAAACATCTTTGTATCCAATACGGCAAAGATGCAGATGTAGCCGTTAGATCAAGTGCAACCGCAGAGGATCTTGCAGATGCATCATTTGCAGGTCAACAAGAAACATATCTGAACATTCGGGGAGATGATATGCTTTTGAATTCTATAAAGAACTGCTTCGCCTCACTCTTTACAAACAGGGCAATAGTTTATAGAGCAAACAAGGGATTTAATAGTAGTTCCATTGCATTATCAGTTGGCGTTCAAAAGATGGTCAGGGCAGATAAAGGGGCTTCTGGTGTAATGTTTACTCTTGATACTGAATCTGGATTTGAGGATGTAATCTTTATAACGGCAATATACGGCTTAGGAGAGAACATCGTTCAGGGGCGCGTAAATCCTGATGAATACTATGTTTTTAAGTCTACTTTTAAGCAAGGCTATAGATCAATATTATCAAAAAAGCTTGGCTCAAAGAGCGAGATGCTTGTTTATACTGTTGATGGCAACAAAAGAACAAAAAACATCCCAGTTTCTGAAGAAGATCAGAAAAGATTTGTTCTTTCTGATGATGAAATCCTGAAGCTAGCAAACTGGGCAATGATTATTGAAGATCATTACTCTGAAAAGAGAGGAAAAAAGACATTTATGGATATGGAATGGGCAAAGGATGGAATAACAAATGAACTGTTTATTGTACAGGCAAGGCCTGAAACTGTCCATTCAATTAAAAACAAAAATGTTCTTGAGAAATATATCTTGAAGGAAAAATCAAAGGTTCTTTGTGAAGGGATGAGCGTTGGCTCAAAGATAGGAACAGGCATCGTTTCAATTATCAAGGATCCTTCTGAGATTGATTCTTTTGTTCCGGGCAGTGTTCTTGTAACTGAAATGACTGATCCTGATTGGAATCCAATAATGAAGAAGGCTTCCTCAATAATTACAAACAAGGGTGGCAGGACATGTCATGCTGCAATCGTTTCTAGAGAGCTCGGAATCCCTTGCGTGGTAGGAACAGTAAATGCTACAGAGGTTTTAAAGAATGGGCAAGAGGTTACTGTAGATTGCTCTTCTGGAGAGAAAGGCTATGTCTACGAAGGAAAGCTTGATTTTCATATTGAAAAACACGAATTAGATAAATTGCCTCAGACAAATACAAAGATTATGATAAATCTTGGAAATCCTGATGTAGCCTTTTCATACGCATCCTTGCCTGTTGATGGTGTTGGATTAGTAAGAGAAGAGTTTATCGTTAATTCTTACATAAAGGTTCATCCTCTTGCTTTGTTGAATTTTGAAGATATTCAAGATGAAAATGTAAAGAAGGAGATAGAAGAGATAACACGCAATTACGAATCAAAGCCTGAGTTCTTTAAAGATATGCTTGCCCAAGGAATTGCAACAATTGCTGCCGCATTTTATCCTAAGAAGGTTATAGTAAGGTTATCTGATTTCAAATCAAATGAGTATGCTGGATTAATAGGAGGAAGATTCTTTGAGCCTAATGAAGAGAATCCGATGCTTGGATGGAGGGGAGCATCTAGGTATTATAGCGAAGAATACAAGGCTGCATTTGAACTTGAATGTGCTTCACTTAAGCGTGTAAGAGACGAGATTGGATTAAATAATGTTCAGATAATGGTTCCTTTCTGTAGAACTGTTGATGAAGGGAAAAAGGTTATAGAAATATTGGCAAATAATGGATTGCGTCAGGGGGAGAATGGATTGGAGATTTATGCAATGTGCGAAGTCCCGTCAAATGTTGTTTTAGCAGATGAATTTCTTGAGGTTTTTGATGGCTTTAGTATAGGCACTAATGATTTGACCCAACTTGTTTTAGGATTAGACAGGGATTCTGGTTATCTTTCTTCTTTATACGATGAAGAGAATCCTGCTGTTGTCAGATTAGTTGAGAGCGTTATAAAGACTACAAAGAGCAAAGGCAAATACATCGGCTTGTGTGGTCAAGCCCCTTCTGATAAGCCAGATTTTGTTAGATTACTTGTTAATGCAGGTATTGATTCAATCTCCCTTAACCCGGATGCTGTAATTAAAACAAAAATGCTTGTTTCAGATTTAGAAAAAGGAGAGTGAAGATGTATCAGGAAAAATTGATGGGAAAGAAAGGAAGAACACTTATCCTTGCCTATGATCATGGCTTGGAGCATGGACCTATTGATTTTAACTTGAATTCTGCCGATCCGGATTTTATATTTGACATTGCAGTAAAAAGCAAGGTGAGCGGAGTTGTTGTTCTGTCCGGCCTAGCAGAGCAATACGGAAGAAAATATGGCTTCTTCCTCCCTTTAATTGTTAAGTTAAATGGGAAATCCTCAATAGGAGAAGGAGAACCATATTCAGCGCAATTCTGTTCTGTAGAAAGGGCTGCAAAACTTGGTGCCTCAGCCGTAGGTTACACAATTTACCTGGGGAGCGAAGAAGAAGCAAAAATATTTAAGGAGTTTGGGCAGATTGTTGAGGAAGCCCATTCAAGGCAATTGCCTGTTATAGCATGGGTATATCCGAGAGGAAAGGCTGTTAAAGATGATTTATCAACTGAAATTCTTGCCTATGCAGGAAGAACAGCACTTGAACTTGGCGCAGATATTGTAAAATTGAAATATAATGGCGATTTCGAAGGATTTAAATGGGTTGTTAAGAATGCCGGATTGTGTGATGTTGTTGTTGCAGGTGGAGAAAAAGAAGAGGATCCATTGTCTTTTTTGAGATCAGTGAAGGAAGTTTTAGATGCAGGTGCAAAAGGAGTTGCCGTTGGAAGAAATGTCTGGCAAAGCGAAAATCCTCTTGGAATGCTAGATGCCCTGACGAAGCTCATCTTCCACGATGTTCCCCCTGAAAAAGCTGTTATGTATGTGAATAAGATATAACCATAAGTTAATTACAATAATTCTCTAATCGTAGAAAACAATTGTACTTTATAGCAGTGGAAAACCACTTGAACCAGCAGAAAATTTTGGAATTGGCCCAGGTCTTGCAAGAGAAATACCAGGGACAGACGGATTAATTGAAAGATTTAGATATGATGACCACGAACCTTTTGGGCAGCATTTGAACTATGAAATAATTGTTTCCGGAAAAGATAGAAAACCGATTATTGATAATCACCATATCCCGCTAGAATAAATAAAATTATTGACAGTTAGCGTGTCTCATGGATCCAAAATTAAATACTAACTTTTTATTTTATATCTTTTTTGGAGGGAAAAATGAAATATGTAATTAAAGGGATTGAGAACATAGATAATATTCATAGATATATTATTAAGAAGGATAAAAATATTCATAATGCTTTCTGTAATTTATTGTCAGAATTTAATTTTGGAGAAGATGCTATTAACAAAGTAGATACTATTTTTGATGATTTAGATAATGAATTCATTTATGTTACAAATAATGAATTGGATGTTTATTTCTTTATAACCAAAGAATATGTTAATCTTGTTATTAAAACAAGTATTCCACAAAATGAATTAAACAAATCAATTAGAAAATATTTTTCTTTTCCTGGTCTTTAAATTATTTGCTTCAAAATGCTTCTTCTTTTGTTACCTCTGAATTTGGTTTTGATCTTTCCGAGCAAAGGCTAATTATATTCTTATCTTCTTTGTAAGTTTTTCTCAGAATCTTGAGCAATTACTTTTAGGAAATAAACCCCTAACTCTAAAAAATCTTAAAGAAATATATTCTAAATATTTGTAGATTTTGATATTTTTTAGAATCTTAGAAAAATTTCACAACTTATTTATATCATTTATCAATTAAATCAAATGTCTGTTGGAAAACACTTTTGTGCCAAATATCGCATAAGATAGGATGTATCAGTTAATAAATGTTTGAGACGGAAAAATGAATATTGAAAAATTAAGATCTGACTTAATAAATATCTATAAAACTTATTTGTCTGATCCAGAAAACGAGGAAAACAAGAGTTTGGCAGGAAGAATATATAATAAATATAAAGATTTAGACCCGCTCCTAACTCCAGAAATTGCTATTGCAATGAGTAATTTGGTAGATATTGGATTTAATACAGGAGTTAAGACATCTCAAGATGAAATAAAGGAAATTATAAAGAAATTAGAAAATGGTGCTCCTAAATAAAAGTGATAACTTCTTTTCTTTTTTATAACAACTTTTATTAATGATTCTTGCTAATCAATAGCTATGCTGACGATTGCTCAAACATTAAACTATTATAAGAATCCTCTTGTGCAGAAGCTAATCTCTTGGCATTCAAGAGGCAGGGAGGTAGGAATTAGATTACTTTCAGGCCAGTTTGCTTCTCGTCCTAATACAATAGAATATCCATCAGATGTTTTGGAGTTTGCTAAAGTGCGTGCTTCTTCTTTTCACATTTCTGAAGAGCATTGGCAGGATCCTTGGCTTCTCTCATCAGCAAAAGGTAAGGAACTTGAAGATTTGAGAACAGGCTGGGATCTTGTTTTGGATCTAGACTTCCCTGTTTTTGAGTCTACTAAATTAATTACGATTGCAGTCATAAATGCTTTGAAAGCCCATGGAATTAAGCATATCTCATGCAAATTTTCAGGCAATAAAGGTTTCCATATAGGCGTTCCTTTTGAATCATTTCCAAAAGAGATTCTTGGAGAGGAAACAAGGAGGCTTTTTCCTGATGGACCAAAGAAAATAATGAGCTATATCGTTAATTATATTGATAACAAGGAAAACGGCTATGCTCTTTCAAAGAAAATCCTTGAATCAGATGCTTTTAGGGATTTTAAAGATAAAAATCCAGATAAGGCAAAGCTTCTTATTCAAAAGGCATGTGCAAATTGTGGGAACATTCTTCCGAATGCTCCTGATAAAAAGATAATCTACAAGTGTCCTAATTGTGGCACTGAACTAGAAGATGGCTCGCAGCCCTACAAGATATGTCCTAATTGCTCAAGGATTATGAAAAGAATTGAAATAGAGACAGAAAATAAATGCAATGTCTGTGGTTCTACAAGTATTCAGGAGAAGATAAACCTTGCAATAGACGAGATACTAATTGCTCCAAGACATCTCTATAGAGCTCCTTATTCTCTTCATGAAAAATCCGGCTTAGCCTCCCTTCCAATATCGCCAGAGAATGTAGCTAGGTTTGAGAGAGAAAATGCGTCTCGGGAGGAGGTTTTAGCTATTTTAGACAAATTTAACGGGCTGCAAGATGATGAATTGTTTAATGCCCTAGATTCTGCCGGCCTTCTGTTCCTAAATCCTGATAAGGCAGAACAAGGAGAAGCCAGCACTCTTTTAATTGAAGCATTTGATTTTGACAAAAAAAGAGAGATGCTTAAAGAAGCCACAACTCCTAATAATTTTCAAAAAGAAAAACGCGATATTGTTTATGATGCAGCCAATAATCAAAGATTTGAAGAAGAGAGCTTTCCACCATGTATAAAACTTGCATTGAAAGGAGTCTCCGATGGCAGGAAGAGACTTGTTTTTATCTTGTTCAACTTCTTAAGAAGTTCAGGTTGGACTCTCGATGAAATATCAGCAAGGCTATACGAATGGAATAAAAATAATGAGGAGCCTCTTAGAGACGCTTATATAAAAAGTCAGATAGAATATCAAAAGAAAGGAAAACCAATTCCTCCACCAAATTGCGACGCATCAGGTTATTACAAAGACATGGGCATTTGTCATCCTGATGCTATTTGCCAAACGATAAAGAACCCTGTAAGTTATCCAAGGAGATATGTAAAGAGATTCATGAAAAAGACAAAGAAAACTAAAAAAAGCAAGAAAAGTTAATTTTTTAAATCAGAATTGATTTCATTCTCAAACGATTGTGTGATTTTTATGGAACCGGATTTTTATAAGATTGCAAAGAAATGGCAAAAGGAATGGGAAAAAGAAGATATATTTAAAACAAGAGAGGATAAAACGCATAAGAAATTCTATTGCTTGGAGATGTTTCCATATCCGTCTGGTTATCTCCATATGGGACATGTTCGTAATTATACAATAGGAGATGCATATGCCCGTTACAAAAGGATGAAAGGATTTAATGTTCTTTATCCGATGGGCTATGATTCTTTCGGGCTTCCAGCAGAGAATGCAGCCATCAAGAACAGTGTTAATCCAAAAGAATGGACTGAAAAAAACATAGAAGGAATAAAAAAGCAAGAAAAAGAGATGGGCTTTTCTTATGATTGGTCAAGGGAGATTGCAACCCATAAAGAGGAATACTATAGATGGAACCAATGGTTTTTCTTGCAGTTCTGGAAGAAAGGGCTTGCATATCAGAAGGAAGGATTTGTAAATTGGTGCCCAAGTTGCAGGACAGTATTGGCAAACGAGCAAGTTGTTAATGGAAAATGTTGGAGATGCGGCTCCGATGTTGAAAAGAAGAATCTGAAGCAGTGGTATCTAAAGATAACCGATTATGCAGAGAGACTACTGAAAGATTTGGATTCCCTTGATGATTGGCCAGAACCAGTTAAGATTATGCAGAAAAACTGGATTGGAAAATCAGAGGGAACCAAGATAAAATTTAGGATAAAAGGAATTGATAAGGAGATAGAAACATTCACAACGCGGGCTGATACTATATATGGCATAACATATCTTGTTATAGCACCAGAGCATCCTCTAACAACAGAACTTATTCAGGATTCTGATAAAGAAGAAGAAGCAAGGCGTTTTATTAATGAATGCATGAATGAAAGTTATGAGAGCAGGATTGCAGAGAACAAAAAGAAGAGAGGTTTCTTTACAGGAAGTTATGCAATTCATCCTCTTACACAAGAAGAGATACCTATCTTCATTGCTAACTATGTATTATTTGAATACGGAACAGGAATAGTCATGGGAGTTCCTGCTCATGATCAACGCGATTTCATGTTTGCTAAAGAATACAATCTTCCAATCCGGCTTGTAATAAAACCAGTAAGCTCAGAAATAAATGAAGAGGATATGAGCGAAGCCTATTTAGGCTCAGGAATTCTTGTTAACAGTGGACCTTTTAATGGTCTTAAAAATGAAGAGGCAATCCCAAAGATTCAGGATTATCTTGAAAAGGAAGGATTGGGAAAGAGGGCAACAACATATAAGCTGAGGGATTGGCTTATTTCAAGACAAAGATATTGGGGCACGCCGATTCCAATGATTTATTGTAAAAAATGCGGAGTTGTTCCGGAAAAGGAAGAGAATCTTCCTGTGGTATTGCCAGAAGATGTTGAATTTGGCTCAGGCAATCCTTTAGCCACCTCAAAAACCTTTGTTCATACAAAATGTCCTTATTGCGGTGGAGATGCTATAAGAGAAACAGATACTATGGACACATTCTTTGATTCTTCATGGTATTTCTTGCGGTATATAAGCCCAAAAAACAGAGAAGCTCCTTTTGAAAAAAAGGAAGCCGATTATTGGTTTCCTGTTGATCAGTACATAGGAGGCATAGAACATGCAGTTCTTCATTTATTGTATTCAAGGTTCTTCACCAAAGTTCTTTACGACATGGGATTGGTTTCTTCTGAAGAACCTTTTAAAAGACTGTTGACACAAGGAATGGTAGTTAAGGATGGAGCAAAGATGTCAAAATCATTGGGCAATGTTGTTGATCCACAGGAGTTTAATGTTAAATACGGTCCGGACACTTTACGCTTTTTTATACTGTTTGCGGCATCACCTGAAAATGAATTGGATTGGAAGAACAGAGAGACTGAAGGCAATTATAAATTTCTAGTTAGATTATACTCTAGGATTCTTGAAACCAAGAAAATTCTAAAAAATCAGAAGGCAGGAAAAGAGATTAATCTCTACGATAAATATATGCTGAGCATTATAAACAGAGCAATCTCTGAGCTGGATGAGCTCTTTAATGGCTTTCGCTTTAACCTTGCAATAACCAAGATAATGAAGCTTGGAGAAGAACTTTTCAACTATCTCAAAAGAAACGACATAAAAGAAGATGTAATTGATGAATATGTTGTTGCTCTGTTGAAATTAATCTCACCGATTACACCTCATATTGCAGAGGAGCTTTGGCATCAACTCGGCCACGACTCTTTCATTTCTTTAGAGAACTGGCCAGAATCAGATTCTAAAAAGATTGATGCTACTGCTGAATTCCTCATAGAATTAAATGAGAAGATTTCCGAAGACATAATGACTATAAGAAAGCTTGTAAAGATTCCTGCGAAGCGTATAAAATTAATCCTTGCAGAAGATTGGAAATACGAGTTATATAATTTTATTAAAAAAGGAGCCAAGGAAAAAGATATCAAAAGCTTTGTTATGAATTCCGAGTTTAAACGATATGGTAAGGAAGCCCTTTTTATTGCAGAGGAATTCATGAAGAATCCACAAAAGATTTCAGAGCCAATATTCAATAAAGATGAAGAATTAGAATCCTATACTCTTTCTATTGATTACATTAAAAAAGATTTAAAACTTGATTTAGATATTATTCTTAAGAAGAATTCAACTGATGAAACTGAGAAAGTGAAGCAAAGGAAAGCTAACCCCGGCAAGCCAGCCATAATCTTTGAATAAGTTCAAGAAGATTGCTTATTCCGGGAAAACCATCAATTCAAAAAACTTTATTAATCTTTGATGATAATACAAGTAATATGATTCCAGATAAGCTCAAAAAAGGAGATGTCATAAGAGTCATCAGTCCTTCAAGGAGTTTAGCAATGCCTTGGATAACTGATTCTATTAAGAATGAGGCAAAGAGAAAAATAGAATCATTGGGATTCAAGGTGAGTTTTGGAGCTCATATAATGGAGATTAACGAATTTAATTCTTCAGATGTTATGTCAAGGATTAATGATTTGCATGATGCTTTTGCAGATAAAAGTGTTAAAGCCATATTAACTTCAATTGGCGGATTTAATTCCAACGAACTATTGCCTTTTATAGATTATGATTTAATCAAGAGAAATCCTAAGATATTCTGTGGCTATTCAGATATTACTGCTTTACAAAACGCAATTTACTCCAAAACTGGTTTAATTACATATTACGGCCCGCATTTTTTTGATTTTGGGGAAATCAAGGGTTTTGATTATACATTAGATTATTTTAAAAAATGTTTAATGGAAGAAGGACCTTTTGAGATAAAGAAATCAGAAAAATGGAGTAATGACAGATGGGGTAAAGATCAGGAGAATAGAACTTTTGAGAATAACGAAGGATTCTATGTTGTAAATCCCGGAGAATTCAATGGAACAATAATCGGCGGAAACCTGGTAACCTTCCATAGCCTTCTCGGATCAGAATATAGACCAACATTCAAAGATAGCGTATTATTCTTAGAAGAGGACTATGACGAAACAATCTACACCTTAAATAGAAATCTGACTTCACTTACATTACAGCCTGATTTTTCAGAAGTAAAGGGTATTGTTTTTGGAAGGTTTCAGCCAGAAAGCAAAATCGGAGAGAAAGAAATTAAGATGATTGTTAAGAACAATAGCTCTCTAAGCAAGATTCCTATTATCGGAGGAGTTGATTTTGGTCATACAACTCCAAGAATAACTTTCCCCATAGGCGGCAAGGTGTTTGTTTCAGCAAAAGCAAAGAATAAGATAAAAATAATTATTGAGGAACATTAATATTTCTTATGGACATTATTCATTTTCAATTTTACCTTTTGAATTCTTTCTGAAATTAGTTCGCTCAGGGGAAACTTTATATAATAAATGAAAATTTCTGTTTTTTCCAAATGAGCAAGAAAAAGAAGGATTTAACGGAAGGATCTATTTTGAAGTCATTATTGATTTTAGCCATTCCTATCATTCTTGCAAATCTCTTGCAGACGGCTTATCAACTTATAGATACGTTTTGGGTAGGCAGACTTGGAGCAGATGCAGTTGCAGCGGTTTCTATCAGTTTTCCTTTTATCTTCCTCATCGTTTCTTTTGGAGGAGGATTAGCCATTGCAGGCACGATTCTTGTCGCTCAATACTATGGAAAGAAAGATAAAAAAGCCGTTGATCATATTGCCTCTCAAACATTGATGATGATTGTGATTGTTTCAATCATCTTAGCTGTTATAGGTTACTTACTTTCCCCCTTCTTGGTTAGCTTAATGGGAGTAGAAGAATCAGTTTATTCAGATGCTGTTTTCTATTTGAGAGTTTCTTTTATCGGAATCGTATTTGTATTTACATATCTTGTGTTTCAATCATTGATGAGGGGTATAGGAGAGGTGAAAATGCCTGCCTATATTGTTCTTGGAACCGTTCTTTTGGATTTAATTTTTGATCCTTTGTTCATCTTTGGCTATGGTTTTATCCCTGCTTTTGGCGTTGCAGGGGCTGCTGTGGCTACAATTGCAACCCAAGCATTGGCATCGCTCGTTGGAATTATCATTCTCATCCGAGGGAAACATCACATAAAGTTACATCTAAATGACTTAAAGCCTGATTTCACTTTGATTAGGAAAATGTTTAGACTGGGCCTTCCAGCATCAATAGAGCAATCCACCAGATCTCTGGCAACGATATTTATGACTTTTTTAGTTTCTGGTTTTGGCACTGTAACAATTGCTGCATTTGGTATTGGAACCAGGATCTTAAGTTTTGCTGTCATTCCAGCTCTAGGTTTATCAATGGCAACCTCAACTATTGTTGGACAGAACATGGGCGCAGGAAAGATAAAAAGAGCAGAATCAACAGTGAAGCTCAGCTCTTTGTTTTCGTTTGTCTCTTTAACAATTATAGGAATTTTATTTTTTATTTTCGCAGAGCCTATCTCTGATTTTTTCATGCCGGGAGAAACAGAAGCAATTGATGCAAGCGCCATCTTTATCAGAATAATGGCTCTTACTTTTGGCTTTATTGGTTTACAGCAGGTGCTTCATGGAGCATTTATGGGCTCAGGAAACACAATGATTACAATGATCTTGTCAATTATGACGCTTTGGGTATTAAGATTTCCATTGGCATATCTCCTATCGTATCATACTAGCTTAGGATCAACAGGCATTTGGTGGGCATATCCTATTTCTAATATCGCAGCAGTATTAGTTGCGGTTATCTGGTTTTCAAGAGGAACCTGGAAGAATAAAAAAATAACTGAAGAAATAAAATTGAGCGAAAAAACAACAGAAGAAGCAATGATCGAAGAAGGAATAAATTAAAGAACTTTGAAAAGAGTTATTAAGTAAAGAGAAAAAACAATAACTTATGGAATTTTGTATTATTATTCGTGGGCCAGCAGGAGTCGGAAAAACAACAATAGCTAAAGAATTAGCTAGGAATCTTGATGCTGATTACTTTTCCTTCGATGAAATAATGGAAGCGAACAAATTAGATACTATTGTTGGCGATGGTATCCCTTCAGAGAATTTTGTTAAGGCAAATGAAATTGTTCTTGATTTAATTAAAAACAAAGACAGAGTAATTCTTGATGGTTGTTTTTACAGGAAAGAACAACTAGATCATCTTTTACACAATATTAAAGCGAAAGTATATATTTTTACATTAAACGCAGATATTAAAGAATGTTTAGAAAGAAATAAACTGCGGATGAACCCCTTAACCGATAATGACATCGAACAAGTTCATTACCTTGTCTCAAAAATAAAAATCGGAAGAATAATTAATACTTCCGGAAAAAGTATTAAACAAATTGTTTCAGATGTGTTGAATTACATAACTCTTTGAACTTCTACTTGTATGATTACAAAAATAGTTTTTCTCTTATCGCAAACTAAATAAATGCGAGGAATTCTATAAATGATACAGAAAATAAAATGGAAACAGATACAACAACAGATAATGAAAAACTTGTGAAAGATTTTGGAGCAAGCAGGATAACCGAGTTAAAGAACATACAGGATTTCTATACTTTCAAAAGAGGACTACTTTATTCGCATAGGGATTTTGAAAGATTTTTCGATGCCATAAAAAAAGGGGAAAAGTGTGCGATTGTTTCTGGATTGAACGCTTCTGGCTCTTTGCACATTGGGCATAAAGCGGTTTTTGACACCAATCTTTATTTTCAAAGAGAGTTCGGAATTCCTGTATTCATACCCATCTCGGATGATGAATCTTATGTTGCTGGAAAAGTAAAGAGTCAGGAAGAGGCATTAGCATATTCTGTGGAATTAGCAAAAGAACTTTTAGCATATGGTTTTGAGCCTCATAAAACCTTTTTTATCATCGATCAGGTTTATACAAATATTTATAATTTAGCAATAAAGTTATCAAAAAAGATAACCCTTTCTGAAATAAAGGCGACTTACGGTTATAAAAATGAAGAAAATATAGGGCTTCACTTTTATCCGGTGGTTCAATCAGCACACATACTCTTTCCAGAAGAAAAATTTGAAATCAGAAATGTTTTAGTGCCTATTGGTCCGGATGAAGATGTCCATATAAGAATATGCAGGGATATCGCTTCAAGAGCCGGATATAAAAAACCTTCTATATTGCATTTATCTTTTATGCCCGGTATTGATGGAACAAAAATGTCCAAATCAAAAAACAACGCTATTCTTCTTAAGGAAGATATTAAATCAATAACCAAAAAAATAAACAAGGCATTTTCCGGAGGACAAAAAACAGTTGAGGAGCATAAGAGACTTGGAGGAAATCCTGATATTGACATTGCATGCCAGTACCTGTCAAAATTTTTCTTGGATGAAAAAGAAAGCAAAGAGCTATTTGACAATTATAGAAAAGGAAAGATATTGAGCGGGGAAGTGAAAAAAATCCTGATTGAAAAGCTAACCAAAATGATTAATGAATTTCAGGAAAATCTTAAGAAAGTTGATGACTCTGCATTAAAAAAAGCAATATTAACTAATGAAACAGACTTAACTAAACTTATGCATTAATTTCAATTAATTTCATATTTAAAAATTTCTTGATCCAATACCCAATTCCTCTTGAACTTGTTTTTTTAATTTCTCCATTGTGAATTAAAGGATTGATATCTGATGTTTCAGAATGAATATCATTCTTGAAAAATTTAATCTCTTTGCAGTATTTAATGCTCTTTTATTCTCTTTATCAAAAAGTGTGATACTAAGCCCATGCTTGTTAAGTTTTGTTAGTTTCAATAATTCGTATAAGGTGGCTGATATCTTTGATCCGTAAGCTTGAGAAAAATCTGAAGTTATGAGATCTTCTTTATATGAGTTCTAGTTAAATATATCGTCTAGTTTCTCCTTTAGATCAGATTTCCTATCTGAACATAATACCAAAATTCCTTTTATTGAATCACAACCTTTTCAATCTTTAAACAAGATATTCTTTGCTCTTTGACTGCTAATATTTTTTTGATTTCCACTTAAAATAATCGCTCATTCATCACCTTCAAATTCTCCTAAAAAATCTATATCTTTTTTACAACAAAATAATCTTGCTTCTTTTCAAGTTTTTTACTTACGATATAAAATAAGATTTATATCCTTTTTATTATTTTCAAATGGATGAAATCTAAGATAAGTAATTAATCAAAATTTAATTCTAGTTTTTTCTTAAAATCCTTATGAATCTGCGAAGCTTTTGGTCCTATGCTATTTTGATATTTTCCTTCATAAAGAATTATTTTTCCTTTTGGCACCCAAAAACTTACTTGGCCAATAAGCATACCTGAATATATTCGAATATTCTTTGTAGCATATAGTTGAAATGTTGTATTTCCTATTGATCCAATATCAATCAAATCTGCAGTTATATGAACAAATAAACCGAGTCTTGCAATTCCTGATTTTGCGTGAATCAAAGGAACAAATTTTTTTCCTCCAATTATCTCTTTGCTGTGTCCAAGAACAAAATCTCCCTTCCTTAATAAAAGGCCATTTTTCGGAATTTTTTTTATTATATATTTATTTTCTCTTGCAGGGTCTAAAATCTTATCAGTATAAACTAAATACTCCTGCCCCAAGGTTAGATCATAGGAATTTGTAGTGACATTCTTTAAGTTAAATGGTCTTATAATGATATTTCCTTTTTTAACTTGTTTTTTTATCTCTTCACCTGTAAGAATCATTTTAATCTCCTTATTTTTGATTGTTTAGGTTTGTTATATTTTGAATAGCCTTTTTTATAAGGAACGATTTTTCCCTTGTTATCCCAAAAAGAGATCTGACCGACAATCATATAAGGATAGATTTTAAGAGGTTTTGTAGATACCAACTCGAGTGTCCATGAATGCTTCGAGCCTGTATGACCTAAGTTGGCAGAAACTTGCAAAAACAAACCTAACCTTCCAAGAGAACTTCTACCTATTAAGCTCATAGCATATTTATGACTACCTAGAATCTCATAAGTATTTGCAAGATAAATTTGATGAGGTTTTAAAACAAAACCTGTCTTAGGGATTTTTATTCTTTTTACTTCGTTACCTGAAAAATCAATTATTTCATTATCGATTCTATAATTATAGCTATTCGGATTTACCTGATTTTTATTAAATGGGATAATTATTATGTTTGATCTCTTAACTTCTTTCTCTATCTCTTTTCCTGTAAGTATCATTTTAAAATAACTCAACGTATCTGTCCGGATAAATATTTTTTCTATATCTTAAAACCAAAACAGAATATCCTTGATATGGTCTTAATTTATTAGACATCATCTTTATGTTCATTAGTCTTTTAAACATTGCATCACACAATTCCTTGCTGTTGATTTTTCTTTCTTTACAAACTTTTTTAATTGTGCTGTGACAATAATGCTCCAGTTCTTCTTTTGTCTCTTCTATTAAATCATTTCTTTCCTCATAGATCACTTCTAATCCTTTATACATTTTCATAATATCTTTATAAGATTCTCTTGTTGGGGTAATTCCAAAAACTTTTTTGAATTCGGCTATTAAACTTTCTGGAATTGGAGATTTGATATAAAATGGCGATGCTAGAATAAATCCTCCATCTTCTAGATGTTCCAAACAGATTTTCAACATTTCTTCAGGTCTTGAAAAAAATTTTAATGATGCTCCTATAATAATATGAGTAAATCTTTCATTAGATTTGAATTTATATCCATCTTCTACGAAGTAATCTATTTTTATATTTGGAGCATATTTCTTTTTATTTTCTATTGCTGCTTCAACCGATCTCTTTGAAATATCAAATGCTTTTCCGGTACAACCACTAAGAATTGCTAATTCTCGTGATGAAAATCCCGTTGTACAAGCAATTTCTAAGATTTTAGAATCCTCATTCAAGTTAGAGAAGACTTTCCATTTTGACAATGTATTAAAGGCTCCTGGTAAAACATTCCATTGGTTGATAAAACCAACAAAATCAGTGTAAGACATGCTTTCTATATATTCAACAGTTATATTCTGCATTTTACTCAACCCCCGATTCGATTATTTCTATTTTTTTATTTTCTGCATTTAATTTTATTTTAACTCCATAAGGAATTGTTATCATAGGCATTGTATGCCCAAATTGTAATTGAGTAACGATGATCAGGTCTTTTCTATTATACTCTTTAGCAACTTTTAATAGAACATTCTCATATTCTTTGAAACTCTTCAAATGTTTTTTTAATTTGTCTTCATAATCCGGAGCATTAAACTCTATGTCTCCCCCCGGAATTCCAAAAATTATTCCTTTAAGGTCTTTTAGTATGCCTTGAGCACCATAATTTCTTAACCAGCGCTTAACTTGATCTGGTGAAGGGATTTCTTCTGAAGTTTCTAAAAACATAATTGAATCTTTCCATGAAGTCTTGTCTGGCCACAATTCTGTTCCTTTAATGAATTCTAAAACATCAATACATCCTCCGATTAATTTCCCCTCTTTAGTTCCTTTTCCCTGAATAAATTTTATTGGTAGCGGATCCTGCATCTTTCTTTTTTTATTTTGAAATTTCTTTTTCCAAGGCACTCTATCAAGCGTCCAGCCATCCTTGCTATTTTCTATTCTTCCTATGGGCTTATCTGAAAAAAGTGCCTTCTCAAAATATTGTTTTGTATAATCGTCGATTCCTCCATTCTCAGCTAAACCAAATAATACAGATGGGCCATAAAAAGAAACAATTCCTGCTTTGAGACATAAAAAATTAATGACTGTTGTATCTGATAAACCAACGAAAATTTTAGGGTTTTTTCTTATTATGGTTAAATGTTCTTCAGTTACAAAATTTAACAATCTAATAGAATCATCTCCGCCAATGATTGATATAATCCCTTTAATATCTGGATTTTGAAATGCCCAAATTAAATCCTTTAACCTTTCTTCCGGGTGTTCATAGATCCAGTTAGCAGACTTTAAGGCATTTGGAGTTTCAATAACATTTAATCCAAAAGTTTCCTTGATTTGTTTTTTGCCGGAGTTGTACCTCTCCTTAAACTCTGAAGCTCCTCCCCAAGAGAGAGTTATGAGCGCTACAGTGTCACCTCTCTGCAATTTCTTCGGCTTAATTAAATTATTCATTTTGAATTAGCTCTCTTGCATGATTTAATCTTTCTGTCACACTTTCCCTTAAATCTAGATTAAATTCTACATTAATAAATTTATTTATTGAATCTTCCAAATCGTTTGTTGGAATATTTAACATTTTTTCAATATAGACGATTCTTTTGGCAAGCCTAATAATTTCTTTTCTGTGTTTTCTTGTGATTAGACTTGGATTAATAGATATTGATGCTCCAAAACAGGAAGTTAAATCTAAAAATGTTTTAAATCTATATTCTTCTGGTACGCAGTGGAAGATTGTCCAAGCACTATAATTTTGTCTCGATTCAAGCCGCGAGAGAAAAGTTTCAATACCAAATCCAAATTCAAAAGCCTCGCGATCGTTTGAGCCGTTTATTTTTATCAATTGGCCAATCTCCTTAAAAGTACCATCTTTTTGTTGTAAACAAAAAGTTGCTCCTTTTCCAGAAACCCCTTTGTTCCATAACTCCAATGGTAAAAAGAGTCTTGTTTTGTATCATACTCTATCTTTACTATCCCCTCTAAAGGTTTAGTGAAATCATCTTTTTTTGAAGAAAGAACTTTTATTCTTTCTTTTGGAATAGCATATTGTTCTGTAAGAAGTTTTGTTATATCATTAGCTACTTTTTCTCCATTTTCTGGTTTAGTTAATAATCCTAACATATTAAAATAACCAAGAAATCTTGAAAAAGAAGTTTCATATTCAATTCCCCTTTGAATAGGATCACTTAATACATGAAGCCTTAAACATGGTTGATTCATGCATACCCCTTCTCTAGGTATTTTTTCTCCAAGAATATATTTCTTCCAAGGGATAATTGTAGCATTAGTGAATAAAACAGATTTATCTTCTGTAATCAATGGAACTGGATACGTTTCTAAATATCCCTTATCAGAAAAATAATTTAAAAAAGTATCAGATATTTGGTGTTTTATCTTTTTATCATATTCAAGAGTCTTCTCCATACTAAGTTCGGAGTAGTTGCCATTTTTTAAAATTTACTATTATACTGGTCTGTCCAAAAAGGAAGAATTGCGAAGAACAAGTAGACTAAGCTAATCATCTTAAGGATGCTTGCTCATTGAAAAAGAAAATATAAGCTCAGATGATAAATTATTTATATCTTTATGTCTTAGAATCAAAAAATGAAGAACATTGGAGTTGAGAATATGAATTTTATTGGAAATAGGGATCAACTGATTAAAGATTTGAGAGAAGCTTTCGATAAATGGAAGAATGAAACTAATTTTAAACCATCTTTTGAAGAACTGGATGAAGTATTCTACATTCAGGATTATATCTTGGCTTCAGGTTTTGTTAGCCCACAGATAAATCGTATGATCTGTGGAAGAATGAGAGACACCTTTTATGGTTGGGTTCAGCAGATACATTCATGGTTGATCCCTGCACCATATTCTCTAGTCAGCAGATCAGAACACCAG
>JASGME010000014.1 GCA_030156615.1 Candidatus Woesearchaeota archaeon
CGTATGTTTTCAATGCAAATAACCTTTGAAGAAGACATTTTAGAAAAGGCATCATCTAGTGAAACGAGTTCTACTGAGCAATTAAGATGTTCTCTCAGATAGCTCACAATAGGAGAAAGAGACAAAGATTCATCGTATCCTTTTGGCCTGCCAAGATGAGCAAGTATTATTATCTGCTTTGGATTAAAATTCAAAATATAATTAATGCTGTCTATAGCTACATCTAATCTTGTTTTGTCTAATATATCTTTTCCATTTAAAGGCACATTCAAATCAAGCCTCAGCAAAACTTTCTTATTCTCAACCTCTTTTCTTGTTAATTGCTTGAATTTCATCATAATGACGCCCTATTCTTAATAAAAAACAAGAAATAAAAATACATTAAATTTATAAAATAATCTGTTTTCTTTTGAAAAATGGGAAATCAATCTATTTTAAACGAAACTATGCCTTTTTTTCAATCAATGTTCTCTTCAATAATAAATCAGTATCTTATTGCAGCAGTAATACTTTTCTTAGGCTTTATAATCGGAACTTTAGTCTCGAAGTTCATTTATAAAGTTCTTCATGATTTCGAGCTCAATAAGTTCCTAAAAAGTGTTAGTGGCGTAAATATAAAGATGGAGGAAATTATAAGCAATGTAATAAAGATATTCATATATGCAATATTCATCGTTTATGTTCTTAATTACTTAAACCTTTCGCAGTTAATAATTAATGTAATATTGATCATATTTGCAATCATAATAGGAATCTCAATAATACTATCGTTAAAAGATTTCATACCTAATTTCATATCTGGCGTAAGAATCTCAAGAAAAGAGTTAATAAAAGAAGGGGATGAAATAGAGTTAGATGATGTAAAAGGGACTGTGAAAAAGGTAGATCTAACAAACATTGAAATCATTACTCCTGAGAATGATATTATATTTTATCCAAACTCAAAAATAATTAAAGAGAGATTTAAGGTACATAGAAAAGAGAATTAATTAAAGAATAAGCATCATATTGATTCTAGTAAAGAGGCTACATTCCAAATCTGGGTTCTTGTGAATGAATTAATATTGCTTTCCTCTGATAAATCATCAAGGATATTAAGAGCCTGATTTATCTTTATAGAAGTTTCAACATCTGATTTTAAGATTATTTGCTTTATCTCCTCCATCTTGTTCTTTACATTTCTTGGAACAGTTGCATCTTCCAATATTTCATCAATGGCTGAAAGGACATCGTCAAATTCATTTGCCATCTTAATCACCTTCATTTTTTATTATTAGGTAAAACATTCTCCTTTAAATCATTTATCCTCTTATTTAAGATTATAATCTTTAGAATCGTTATAATCAATTAAATTAAATGGACATTAACTATATCTGCCAACTTTTCTCAATCAATATTAAATTTTTTGCAATAGAGTTAAGCATTGCCCTAAGTGCAGTAGCATCTTTTGCTTCTAGACTGAAAATCAACTGGTTGTCTTCCTTTTCTACAGAATAAGAACCTCTCTTGTTCGTAAGCTCTTTATCTTCTGGAACAAGAATTTGAAGGACATCATCTAAATTCAGTTCTTCAGATTCAACATTAAAGGAGCAATGATATGTCATTTTAGCTCCTACCTTGCCTTAACCTTGATTGTTCTTGTTCTTGGCTTGTAAAGTATCTTTGATCCACAATATGGGCATCTTACCCTCTTTCTCAGGCTTTCGCTATCTATCTCCCTTCCACAATTAAAACATCTGTAGACTACCATTTTTTCACCTTTGAATATTGAAGCATAACTAATGTTTTGATTTAATCCTCATCTCATAAGCTCCTGAGCTGAACTGCTTATTGCATTTCTCACATTTCCAGATGCCTGCACTAACCCTTTTAACCTTTTTGTAGCCACAGAAAGGGCATTCATATGTTTTCTTTTGCATTGCCTCAACAGCATCATATCTTTTTTTAACAGTTTTCCCATATCTTGGACCGAATCTCTTTGAAAGAGAACCAACCATATTCATCACCTTGTTGTTCTTAAAAGACAATCTTTATTAAGTTGAATCACTTTGGAATGGGGCTGCCCGGATTTGAACCGGGGTCACAAGCTCCCAAAGCTCGAAGGCTAGACCAAGCTACCCCACAGCCCCGTCCACGAGGGAGGTTTCGGAGAGTGTATTTAAATCTTTTTGTTTTCTATCCTAACATAAACCTTCACACCAAGAGATTAAACAATAAATTGTTTTAAAATAACTTTAAAGGCAAATATAGAAGGAACAACAACAAATCAGATAGAAATCTTTATAAATCGAATTCACAAAAATTAACTATGTATCTATGCTTTAAATCACTAATGAATATGATTAGTTATGAAAATTACAAAAAAATTTGTAGAAAAGACTGCAGCAGAGGCTTGTGGAGAAGATGTCGTGCCTTTGGTGCGTTTTCTATACGGAAAAGGGAAAGTCTCGGAGTTTGAACTAGTTGATTCTCTAAAAGAAGATGTACAAAGCCTTAGGAACAAGCTTTATCTTCTCCAAAAGGTAAGCCTTGTAGATTCAAGCAGGAAAAAAGACAAGAAGAAAGGATGGTATATCTACTATTGGACATTCAAACCTCAAAACATAATCTGGTTGTATAAGAAAATCAGAGAAGAGAAGATAGAAAGGCTAGAGGCAAGGCTTGCAAGAGAAAAGGAAAATCAATTCTATAGTTGCAAGAATAACTGCATGAGATTAAACTTTGATCAAGCTGTAAATTTTAACTTCAAATGTCCTGAATGTGGTGAATTGATGAATTTAACTGATAACACTGAAACGATAAAAAAGATTGAAGAAGAGATTAAAAAACTTAGGGAGGAAATAGAAGAGGTTGAAGAAGAATCTAAGCCTTCCTCTTCTTGAATATCCATTCGTAATTTCTCTTCATCTCAGATGCAAAAACCTCTGGAGGATATATACCTAATTCGCTTATAATGCCGCTTATTAATTCAGGGTCTATTCTCTCAAAGAGATCCCTGTGAATCTCTAGATTCTTTGGCTTTCCTTTCCAAAACACACCTGTTGGGCCTTCTTCTATATTTCTTTCATACCCAAAGACACTTTCTCCATCGTATTTCCAAGAATCTGTGCAGATATATACAGGAACATCGTAGAGATGAGCTATCTCGGCAAACATCTCTGAGCCAATCTTATTTATTACCTGACCAGTTGAGGTAACAGCATCGGCACCTATAAGCATCATATCAGCTTCTTTTATAGCCTGCCTGCCAGCAGAATCTATAAAATACTTTACAGGGATTCCATAATGTAAAAGCTCTTTAGCTGATTTCCTTCCCTGAAGATGTGGTCTTGTTTCAGTAACATCAACCTGAAATCTCTTTTTAAGATCCTTTGCTCTCTTAAGAACTGCCATAACGGCAGACGAATGACAATGTGTATAAATTACCATCCCGTTCATAATCTTTCTTGCTCCATACTCTGCAATCACCTTAGTAGCTTTATCAAAATGCTCCATCGCTTCTTTCTCACGTTCATTTATTGTCTTTACGATTTCCTCTGGATTCTTCCTTGATAAATCGAAGAGCATATAATTCAATACATTGTATACTGCAGGCTCTGTTGGTCGAACATTAAAAAGTGTCCTCTCAGCATTCTTTATTCGTTTCCAGAATTCTTTTCTTGGAAGTCTCTTATCAAGATTCCTTGCATAATAGGCAAGAGCCTTAGCAGAATACCTTGCGACATTCTCTGCTCCTTGTATCTCAATTGCCTTAATCCTTCTAATTGTTTCTTTAAAAAAATCTTTAGCGATTTCAATCACCCAAAATAAGAAAAAATATAAGAACTACTTCTTTGACCTGCTCTTTTTTGATGAAGTCTTCTTCTTTTTAGATTTTGATGATCTTGAAGTCGTCTTTTTAACACCGAGCTTTTCCAACTCTAATTCCTCCTCTTTAAGAATTTTCTTGGTCATACGAGCGATATTAATCTCCATTCTCTCAAGCCTTCTAGCAGAAACCACTACAACTCTCAATGCAATAATTATTGCAAGCATCATACCAATAATTATTGCCAGCACTATCTTCATTAGCATCAATGTTTCGTTTAAAGCATATACCTCTAAAACCATTTTAATCCACCTCTTTCATTCAAAAACTCATGAACAGATGAATTTAGAGAGTTATCCTTTAAATATTTTTCCAAAAAAACGGATTTGAGAAAGTTGAGAATCTTAATTTTGATTTGTTAAACGATTGCTCCAACAGAGAAAACTTTATTAGATTATCTTCTAATTTTATTTAATATGATAATTGATACTAACTTTAAGGTTTATTCCGATGCCAAAGGTGGCGATCCAGATATTAAGAGCCCAACACTCAGAAGATATCACAAAATATTATGGAGTAAACCTTTGCCAAATGGTAAAACCTTTGATTTATCTGATGATAAAATTGGTGCTTATTTATATCATAAGTCAGAATTGGGAGAGTTCTTTTTGGGTAGCGATGCAATAGCACACTCATACAAAAGTCATAAAAGAAAGAAGTGGATTGTAGAACAAATTCCTGAAGAAGTAGACGAACTTGAAAATGCAACTTTTACTATTGGGGCTTATATCATATTTCCAAATAAAAAGATTAATGGAAAGTATACAATCAATCAAGAAAGAGGAGTTAATAGATATATCGATGATCGATTTGATTTGACGTTGGAGTGTATTCGTCTGTTTTATTTAGGACAAAAAAGTCCTCTTTATGATACTTTATTAAGATACAAAGACTTCTTTGACTTGTTTAATGATTTTACCGGATACATCAATTTCTTTCTTTTGCAAGATTTAATTGATGACGAGAAGAAAGTTAAATTTTATTTACCATTTGACAACTTCAAAACTCCTCCAAAATTTTCTAGTATTACTGAATATCTATCATATAAAAAAAGAGTAATGGATTTTATCAATTCAAGAAATAAGAGAATTAAAGATTATATCAAAGAAACAAAAAAAGATTTGAAGAACAATCAGGATATAATTTAACTAAAGAAGTAGCAGATAATTTAATAGAATAAAATGATTCAGGAAATAATATTGAAAATAAAAGATAAAAGATTAGTCTTATTTGGGGAAACTCATGGGACAAAAGAAATTCCAGAATTACTTTTAAATTTATTTAGCGACTTAGCAAAAAAGGAAGATTTTAATTTAGGGTTAGAAATATCTAATGAATTTCAGAATTTAGAGCCTGATAAAATTCTTCCATATGCTAAGAAAATTGGTACAAGTGGATTGATTAGTAAGGAGTACATAAAATTAATTAAAGAACTGCCAAAAAATATAAGGGTGTTTTTTATTGCTCCAAACTCAATAAAGAATCAGGAAGAAATGGAAAGAGAAATTGGAGAGAATATCTTGAAATTAATTGATGATAAAAGAACATTTGTAATTCTTGGAGACATACATGCTTCAAAAAAGAAGATAGAAATGGGAGATTTAGAGATTGCCCCAACAGGTTTTTTAATTTACCAAAGATTAAAAGAAAAAATGTGTTCTATTCTATTAAAACCTAAAAGTGGAGAATTTTTTAATAATGGAGTGAAGCAAACGATTTCTAATGAAGACAATTCTTTTGATAAAAATTTTGATTATATTTACGAATTAGATAAAGTGTCTCCTTGTTCTTTTTGAAAAAACGCGCGCGTCTCTCTAATATTCTGCTACCCAAGAGAAATGTTATTTCTAAATTAGATAAAAAGACCTTCTCAAAATTAATTTTTCATTGGAACCTGAATTCAATTAGGTAGTGCTCCTATTTTCCATTCATAATACTTTTTTATGATTTCCTTTGTTCCTTTAGAAATCTTAATATTTTTTCCTGGTTTAAAATAATCAAGATGTTTAACTTCATTTTTTGGTTTTGGAGTCCCTTCTGCTTTAACCAAGACTACGGTGTGTTCTTGGCTATAGCTTTCATGTCTAAAAATTATTTTTGCGTAATTTGCCATTAGTCCTGTTTCTTCTTCTAATTCTCTAATAGCTGCTCTAAATCTGCTTTCTCCCTTATTTGCTCCTCCACCAGGAAGAATAAAAGTTCTCCCACTTATTGATGTAAGCAATATCCCTTTTTCAGTTTCAAAAATAGCTGTTCCTCTTCTCCTTTTACCCATTTTTATTCATTAAACAATTTTTTACTATCATATTTTTCTTGTTCAACTTGATTAATTTGATTTCCTAAACTTAAATAATCAAGTTTCTTAAAGCCATGAACCAAAGCAACAATATTTCTAGGGAATCTTTGCACTCTTTCATTATATTTCTGTGCTATTCTATTGTATTCTAATCTAAATTTACTTAATTTAGACTCCATTTCCGAAATGCTTCCTTTTCCTAAAATACTTTTATGCAATGCTTCAGCCTTGAGTTTTGGATATCTTTCAAAAACTGCTTGAGCTTTCATAAAGCCATTATCTACATCCTGAATTGACTGAACTTTATCATTTATTGTTGTTTCTTTTGTCCAATTTTTTCTTGCATCAATCACATCTTTTAGTGCTTTGTATTCGTGAATATCATATTTTTTAACAACTTGGGCCAATGCTGAGAGCATGTCCATCCTTTGTTGCATAACAACATCAATGTCAGCAAATTTTCTCTCTGCTCTTGTTCTCCAATAGATAAATTTATTGTAAATGGTAATCCAACCTTTTGTAAGAACAATTAAAATTATTGCTCCAAAAATTCCCACTCCAATCCTTATAATTGTAGATGTTTCCATTTTATACCTCAAAATAGTCTTTTTCTTTTAGATTTTTTGGTTTTATGTCTACTTTGAAATATCTGATCATTTGCTTAATCGCTTCTTGTTTAGTTTTTAGTTCATTGACTAGTTTATACACTTCGACAATTTTGTCCTCTTCTTTTGATAAGTCTATTTGTATTTTTACCATGAACTAACACCATATAATATGGTATTACATAGAATTATATAAACCTTTCGGTATTCTTACAATTAACAATGGCGAAAGATACCATAGAACTGTCTGAAGAAACTAAAAAAAGAATCAAGCTAGCTGAAGAAGATGTCAAGGCAGGCAGAATTTATTCTCTTGAAGATGTTAAAAAGGAATTAGGAATATAAAATGTTTAATATTTTTTTACTGCTGAATCTAAGAAATTCCTAAAGAAATTAAATAAAGATATTCTAAAAGGATTACTTCTAGTACGATGGTTTCGCATTTTTCTTAACAAACATGAACAGGAATAAAGAGATTAGTGTCAATATGCAACCATAAATAAAGGTTGCTTCAGGACTTATTTTATCCCATAAGAGGCCGGCAATAAAGCCACCTGGAAGTGCTACCAATCCAGTTGCAGTATGAAAACTGCCTAGTGCTGTTCCTTTCAGATGTTCTGGTGCCAAATCTACTACGAATGCCCTCTGAACACCATCAATCATAGCAAAAAACATCCCATAAATGGCAAAGAACAATATAAGACTGTAGATGCCTGAAGTGAATATCAGACCAAAAGAGGTTATTGCAAACAACAAATAACCTATCATTAAAACTGGCTTTCTCCCAAGTTTATCTGATAAGATCCCAGCAGGAATTGAGAAAAGAACATAAACGATGTAAAAAAGCACATAAAGAAGGATTGCTGTCTGATCTGTTAATCCTATACTCTTCGCCCTCAATAAAAGGAAAGCATAGCCAAAATGGCCCAATGCAAATATTGAAGAAACAATAATAAACAATTTCAAGTTAAATGACAATTCTTTGAAACTTACCTTAAGAGAGATATTTTTTGTTTCTTTTTTCACTGGAGCATTTTTCTCCTTAACAAATAAAATAATAAATATGGCAATCAGCCCGGGAAAAAAAGCAAACAGAAAGATTTTTCTGTATCCCAAAATTGGAAGAAGCATGAAAGCAAGGATTGCACCCATCACAGAACCAATCCCATCCATTGCTCTCTCAAATCCATAAGCCTTTCCTCTAACATCTTCATTAACAGATTCAGCAACTATTGCGTCCCTAGGAGCAGTTCTTAATCCTTTACCTATTCTCTCTATCACTCTGGCAAAAAGAACAAAAAACCCGGAATTAGCAAAAGCAAATAACGGTTTTGTCAAGGATGATAAAGAATAACCGAATAGAACAAATGGTTTCCTTTTCCTGATTTTGTCGGACCAATAACCAGATATTACCTTAAACAAAGAAGCGGTTGTTTCTGCAGCACCCTCAACAATACCAACTAAATAAGCACCACTGCCTAAGACACTAGTCAAAAACAAAGGGATTAAAGGAAAGACCATCTGACTGCTAATATCGGTGAATAAGCTGACTAATCCCAATAAGAAGATATTCCATGTGATGCCTTTCAAAATTTTGATTTTCCTTTGCTTCTTCATATTTTTTCTGAAGAACTTCATCAAATAATTCCCTTATTATATTTTTTGTTTTTCTGTTGCAATACTGCCATTCCTTTCTTTTATAGAATGAAGGTTAAATTGATTAGTTTTGAGAAATTCGGTAAAAAAGTAGGCATTAATGAATTTTATTAACAATTCATATAAGAAAACAGGCGAAATTCAAAGAAAAATATGACGGAGATGTAATGATTCTAATGAGCCTTGGCCTTCTTTTTCCTCTTGAGTCGTCTCATTCGTTTCTTCTGCCACTTCCATCTCATCTGGCGGGGTTTCTTCCATCTCCTTGAACTTCTTTTCATATTAAAAATCACCTAGCAACAAGTGAATTCCAACTGATTTAAAAAGGTTTTGCTAGTTTAAAGAACAAAGAATGAAATCAATAAAACAAAAGATTAAAAAGGATAGATAAAGATAAAATGAATAAGATATGACAAAATCAAAAATACTGATGTATTTGTTAGCAACTATTTTTTCAATTGGTTTTTTGGTTGGTTGCACAGAAAATAAAGGAGGTGATAATATGAAACTAGAATCAGATGCCTTTTCAAACAATGGATTTATTCCTAAAAAATATACATGTCAAGGCGATGACATAAATCCTAGACTTGAGTGGAGCAGTGTGCCAGAGGAAACAAAGAGCTTTGCCTTAATCGTTGAAGATCCTGATGCCCCTTCAGAAACATGGATACACTGGGCTATAAAAAACATTGATAAGAACATAAGAAAGATCAATGAAAATTCAACAACTGGTGAGGAGATAATAAATTCTTTTGGAAAGAAAAATTATGGAGGCCCCTGCCCCCCTTCAGGAACACACAGATACTATTTTAAACTATATGCCCTTGACACAGAGAAATTAGAAGCAAACAAAATTGACGAGCTTAAAGAAGAGATAGAGGAGCATGTTATTGAAGAAGCAGTTCTTATGGGGAGATATGCTAAGGAATGATAATGAAAAAGGCAGATTAACAAAAGTATTATAAAATCCATAAAAATCCCAATGCAGAGGTGGGGGTCGCCAAGCCTGGTCAAAGGCGCAGGACTTAAGATCCTGTCCCTTAGTGGGTTCGTGGGTTCAAATCCCACCCCCCACATTATCATAAATTTCAGGCAAGATATTTATGCATGTTTAGATAATTAAGAATTTCATTCTTTAATGCGGAATAGTCCCTTTTAAATATAGAATCCATTCTTTCTTCCTCATCTTTTAAGATGAACTTATGAAAAGCGGTTCTCAAGAAGAAATAAAACGGCTTTATCTCCCATTTTCCGGTTTTATCTGCGACCTTTACTCCTTCTAAGGTTATACTAACATCTCCTTTATTGAATCTCTTTAGATTTCCCTTGTCTTCTATCTGCAAAGCAATCATATTCCTAACAACGAGGTCTATCTTTAATACATAATTAGTAGTTTCATTTAAAGGCTTAACTGCTTCACATTTAACAAGCACATCCTTTGAATCCTCATGCACCTTTTCTGACGCCTTTTTCTCTTCCTTAGTGTAGTTATTTTCCTTCAACCAAGAATCAATAACATGATATAACTCATCAGCGATAAAGAGCCCAGAATATTCAATTGTTTGAGCAGGTGCCACAACCTTTAATTCAGCCATCTTTCATCACTCTTATTTTATAAACATCAATAAGCGCTATTTGAAGATTCCATTCCTAAAACCTTCTTCATAAAAGTTTGTATCTTTAAAGTATCTGCGAATAGTTGATTATTGATTACTTCTAATTCCTTATCCAAAATTTTTCCATCTAGAGTTGTTTTGAGTTTTTTTGCGAAGGGGGTGCTCCCCCAGACGTTTGTCTTGAAATCGTCGTCGTATCCTGTTTCTACATCCCCTTTGAGAGTTATTTTAAATCTGCCATACTTCATTCTCTTTTTATTGTTAGGATTACCATCAGTGCTATACTCAACATCCTTAAGATTCCAAAAATGAAATTCAACCTCAACAATCAATTGAACATAAGAATTGAGCTTTCTTTTACCAATCCAGGATATTTCAAGCTCGTCAGTCTTGTTTTTATAACCAGTTTCATTAACATCATAATTCAGCTTAGAAATATAATCAAAACTCTTCTTATATAAAGTATCCATATCAAATGGACCTTCGTATTCAATCATTAAAGGAGTTGTGCTCATAGAAAGAAACATGTAACAAACTTTATATAAAGATTTCGCAAAACAGTCATCTTCTCTTTTCTCTTTTTAAGCGACTTCTCTCCTTCAATATTTCATAGCATTCACTGCACACCCAAGAACCATGATAATTCCTAAGATTTGAATCAAAAGTTCCACATATCTCGCATAGACCTTCGTTCTTTCCTTCAAATGTCCTTTTATTTGCCTCGCTTATTTCAATCTTCTCAAAAAGAAGGTCAAATAACTCAGGTTCTATCTTTAAGATATCTTTAACAGAAAGGATACCAATAATCTCGCCTCTTTGAACAACAGGCAGATGCTTAATCTCGTATTGCTTCATCAATCTCATCGCATCAATTATGTCCTTGTTCGGCGATATTGTAATAACATTTTTATTCATAACTTCCTTTACTTTAACAGAATTAAAATCTAATCCTTCAACTATGAATCTCATGAAATCTGTTTCACTAATAATTCCTATTATTTTCTTGCCATCAAGGATTAGCAAGCTACCTATATTATTATCAACCATCAGTTTAGAGCATTCCCTAAGTGTTGCATCCTGATGCGTTCCTACTGGTTCAACAACCATCGCATCGCTTACTTTATATCCTGTTTTCATTTTACAATGCCCTCAGACATATGCAACTCTTATCTTACAAAATAAATTGTTTTCAACCCTGCTTCTAAAACAGTAATAAACCTTTTAATATATTTCTGTTATTGAATACACATTAATACATATAACACTGTTTAAAAGAATCAATTGTATCGTCTAAAAAAAGAAAGACATAAAAAAATCAAGAAAAACAAGAAAAAGAAAAAAAGACTTATTCAAAGATGATTTCGAAATCCTTGCCAAATTCCTTTTCTATCAATTCTATTATTTTTTGATTCAAAACAAGGGGTTTTCTGCTCTCAACAAGATTCTTTTCCATTTCATCTAGGCTTACCTTCTTCTTACTTCCAATCAAATCATCAGAATATGATAAGGCAAAGATCTCATCAGAATTTGAAATATCTTTATTGAGGAAGATTTTATCCTCACTAAGGGCTATGAAACCAATCTTATCTTTTCCATACCTTATTCTTATTCTCTTTGACTCAATCTTTCTTAATCTTGTTCTTTGAAGCTGCTCAGTTGCTATTTTATAGAAAGACCTTATCTTATTATCAAGCTTCTGGCTATCTGCCTTATTTAGATTTCCTTTCTTATTCTTCGTAGAAAGGATAAATTTGAGATCCTTGTATGCAGAAGGAGGAAGTTTGCTTGTCTTTATAAAGTATTCATCAAAAAGTTCAAGGAGCTCAGAATCCTCTATTTTCTTTTTTTCGCTTTCTTCAATTATAAGATTTCTAGTCAAAGCAATAATACCGTCAATCATTGATTCTCTGTTTTCTTTTTCCTTCCTAACCTGAATCTGCTCAAATAACTTATTTATTCTCTTTAAATAATCTTCAGCCTTTTCAAGCAGTTCATCAATTTCTTTTCCAGAAACATTGCTTTTTTCTTCATGTTCAAGCTCTTTTCTTATCTTTATTGCCTGCTCAAGGGTATCTACATATGAATCCTCAAGCATCTTCTCCTTTTTCACAAAAATGTCTCGCATGAGCTCAACAGTCTCACGAGGAGTAGGAGGAGCAACCCCATATGTCATAAGAGCTGCCTGAGATGGCGTAAGAAGAGCATAGTACAGATCTTCGCTACCTATCTCGTTAAGTTTTTTCTTTACCCTGTCAAGAACCTTTTCGCCAGTGCTTAAAAACATATCAATAGCTTCCTGACTTGGCTTAATCCTGCCCATCTTAAGCAATTGTTTCCACGGCACGAATATTCCTCTATCGTAAAAAGGAACGCCATCCCTGAGCAATGTGAAGATTACAGGATTTGCCTCTCTTAATGAATCCCAGAATTCTGTTAAAATATATACCTGAATGTTCAACTTGTTTGTAATCCCTGTCATCTGACCAGCGTCATAACCCATCCCTATTATTATTGCTCTCAACTTGTCCTTCAATTCTGTCCTCGTCATCCTTTTAACATCTGTATCGTCTATAACTACAAATACATCAACATCTGATTTTTCTGTTGCTCTGCCCTGAATAAGTGAACCTGCAAGAACATACGAAACAATGTATTTTTCAAACTTTGACAAAACCATTGTCTTATGAACTTCCGCAATCTTTATCGCTGAAAGCATTCCTTTGTCATAAACAATTGCACCTCTTGCAATCTTGTTTAAATAATCATACTTGCCATCATAACACATTTCCCACAATTCTGAAAGGATTAAAACATCTGGGTTAATTGCAGAATTGACCTCTTTCGCCATGTCATCTATTACCTTACTAAGCCTTTGCTTGAGCTCAGCCTTGCTCATCTTCTTGCTGTCTGAATCATCTATGAGAACTAGAACATTCAAAGCAGATGCAGATTGCTCTTGTTTTTTTGAATTTTCATCAGAAGGCTGCTGATCAGGAGGCAATAAACAAATGCCTAAAACATAATTCTCAAACTTCGCCTTAACCTTATTAGAAAAAGAATCCAAAGTTTCCTTCATCTGTTCTATCCGTTTTTCTGCCTCGTTCTTTATCTCTGGGCTTAACTTGTCTGCAACGCTCTTAATATCTTTTTTTTCATCGGAATCCGATTTCTTAGAATCTTTAGAAGAATCCTTTTTATTTGCCACAACAATCACCTTAATATGATTTCAAAATTAATCTTTATTAATTTATCCTTTTAAAATTAGGTTAAAATTCAAAATTATTTAACAATCCAAGGCATATAACTAAAAATCAACATCTATTACATCTCGTTGTATCATCTCAATACATTTGCTCATTCTGTATTTAAGCTCTTCATCGCCAGCATTAAGGATTTGTCTCTCATAATCTATTATCTGCCTAAAGAATCTTATTATGTCGCCTTCATCAAGGTTTGTGTAGTTAAGTAATTCTGAGAAATCACAGCCCTCGCACCATCTCTTTATTAACAGCGTCAATCTCATCAATGTCATCTTATTAATCTTTTCTGCAACAAAAGGATTAGATGAAATCAATTTAAGAATCTTGTTAACTATGCTCCTGTCCTTTGGAAACTTGAAGTAATCCTTCTTTTTAGGCTCATATGCTATGCTACCAACCAAAATATTAAGCTCAATATCATCAAGCTCTTTAAATAAATCGCTATAGAAAACTTCTGTAACAAGGAGCTCTTGAGAATAAATCTTTGAAGCAAAATAACCCTTTTGGGACAACTGATTATCCTCTGTTATATATCCCATTTCTTTTAGCCTTTTCAACAGATGATTGAAAGAAGCCATAACCCTAATATTCCTCTTAGTATTCTTTTTTTGGAAGTAGTAAAAAGAACTTTTCAGAATAACTTCATATTCTTCCGGCTGGTGATTTAAAACCATATTTAGAATAGTATTATAAGTAAGTTCAAACTGTGAAACTAATTTCTCTGTATCTCCTTTCGTAATTCTTTCAATTGTTTCAATAGAATTGAATTTTCTGTCGTATACTGTAATCGCCCATCCTTCCTTGTCTATTCCACGCCTTCCTGCTCTTCCAGCCATCTGATAGTATTCCTTTGACCTGAGAGGACGAAATGAGATACCGTCAAACTTTCTTAAAGAATCAAAACAAACGCTCTTTGCAGGCATGTTTATACCAACAGCAAAGGTCTCTGTTGTGTAAAGAACAGAAATCTTCTTTAAATCAAATAATTCTTCAACAACCTCTTTTAAAGACGGAAACATTCCTGCATGATGAACACCTATTCCTTTAATAAGCAAGGATTTAAGAAGTCTAGCAGACTCAAGTTCTCTTATTTCATTCTTTACATGAGTATTGAAATAATCAATGACAAAATTTTTTTCAGAATTAGTTAAGAAATCCTCTCGTTTGGAAAGTTCAACTGCTTTATCCTCGCAATCCTGTCTTGAAAAACTGAAGTAAAAGCAGGGCAAAGCATTCTTCTCCTTTAACACTTTTATAACTTCATAATGCTTTGGAGGAACATATCCTTTTAGATATGCCTTCATTTTCTTGTGCTTTTTCTTGTTTTTTGATTTTCTAGTTATTGAATCATCTTCTATAAGATAGTTCTGCTTTGATAGTTGTTGCTTAAGTTCTTCTACAGAAACAAGTCCAAAGTCTTTGTCATATACAAAATGCCTCAGAGGAACAGCTCTCTTGTCCCATTGAACAACATCAACCTCATGATGTTTTATCTCTTTAATCCAGCTTGCAAATTCCCTTGAATTTGGAATCGTTGCGCTCAAACAAAGAAAACGAATATGGGCTGGAGAAAAGATGACAGATTCTTCCCAGATCTTACCTCTTTCTCTATCATTTATGAAATGAATCTCATCAAAGATTACATAAGAAACATTTTCAATTAAAATATCCTGAGACATCAACATATTCCTATAAATCTCTGTAGTCATTATAAGAACATTTGCATCTGGATTTATGACAACATCCCCAGTAAGCAGGCCTATTTTCTCCTCGCCATAATCTCTTTTGAAATCCCTGAATTTTTGATTTGATAATGCCTTAATTGGTGCAGTATAAATAATCCTTCTGCCAGAATCAATATATTTATTTATTACATAGTCTGCTATTAATGTCTTTCCAGTGCCTGTTGCAGCACTAACTACAACAGAATGATTCTTTTCAAGATAATTGATAGCTTTCTCCTGAAATTCATCTAATACAAAACCTTTGAACTCCATATTGCAGTGAATGAAGACAGCGTTTATAAAACTTTTTAGAAAAAACATTAAAAAACACCGTTTAAATAAATCAGAATGAATTATAAAAGGACTAAAACTAAAAATCAGAAAAGGCAATCAAAAATGCAACATCCAAAAGAAATTGATGATTTAATTAGAGAAGCCAAGGAAAAGTTGAAGGCTGAAGGATACAAAGACATAGGCTTTCTTGCCAAGGGCAAGCGAGGGATAGTTATTCAGGCAACAAAATCCTCAAAAGAGCTATGCATAAAATACAGGAATCCTTTTTCAAGTGTAAATACTTTAGCCAATGAGTATAATATACTAAAAATTCTTGAGAAAGAGCATATTGCTCCTAGACCAATTGAATTTAAAGACAACTATTTAGTTATGGAACGCATAAATGGAAGTGAGATAGAAGAGTTCATTAAGAAGGCTAATAGAAACAATGCAATAAGAATTCTATGGCAAATCATCGATTATATGGTTCTTCTTGATTCTTTAATGATAAATAAACAAGAGATGAATCATCCTCAAAAACACATAATGATAAGAAAAGAAAAAACAAGCAGAGTAAAGGATTCAGATAATTCATTAATGTATAGGAGCTGGTTAATAGATTTTGAAAGGGCTAGCTATACCAATAATCCAAAGAATCTTTCTCAATTTTTATCTTATCTTAGATCAGGTAATATGAAAAAAATTCTTGAAGAGAAAGGAATATGCATAAAAGATGAAGATGTATTAAAAATTATAAAAGAATACAAGGCAGAGAATTTATTCAAAACAAAAGATAGAATGAAAAAGGAAATGCTGATGAATAAACTAAAATTATATATATTTATAAAAGAGGATAATAAAAATAGCCTCAGAGAAAGAGTTCTTTTGGAAACATCAAAGATTCCATATGGAAAAACCTGCTCATACAGCTATATTGCTTCAAAAACAAATACCAAGGCATTTCTTGTAATAGGAAGAATCCTTGCCTCAAATCCATTCAGTCCAGTGGTTCCATGTCATAGAGTAGTTAAAGCAAATAGAGAATTAGGAGGATACATGCATCAAATGAACAATCCTTTGAAAAAAAGACTCCTTGAATCAGAAGGAGTTCGTATTGAAAAGATAGGGAATAAAGAATTTGTTGCTGAGGAAGATTTCCTAGGATAGACAGAAAGTTTAGATACTGATTAGATAATAATTTGATATTTCCAATGTTCTCTTAGCTCTTTATTGCTTTTTACTTTTTGCTATCTTAGCTTTTTCAGATGAGCTTTTAGAACTTTTACTTTTATTCTTCTTTAAAGAATGCGAATTTGAATATGAAGAGTTTGAATCTATCTGCTCGGTATATTTGCACTTTGGAAAACCAGAACAGCCATAGAATTCTCCGTATAAACTTTTTCTTAATACTAAAGGCTTGCCGCATACAGGACATTTCCTTTCTGCCTTATCTTCTTTAGTTTTTGAATCGCTCTTCTTTGATGGACATTGAGGATTTATGCAAAGTGTTACTGGTCTTTTTCCTTTTTTAATAACCTTAACCATTGGATAACCACAAACAGAACAAATATCATCGCTCGGCTCAATCAGGGCATTTGATGGTAGAGCAAAATTAGCCTTACAATCAGGATATCTTTCACAAGCTATAAACTTTCCATACTTTCCTTCTTTCATAACTAAATTTCCTTGTTTGCAAACAGGACATTTTCCTATTAATGATGCTTTCTTTTCAGCCTTTTTATTTGCTTCAATAAGCTCTTTTCCTATCTCTAATTCTTTCTTTTTGAATGTATCAAGAATTTCAGACAATGTTTTCTTGGCTTCATCAATTACAGAATCAACAGTTTTCTTGTTATTCATAATATCGTCTAGTTCTGATTCAAAATGTCTTGTTAATTCAACACTAACAATATCTTCACAATTTTTCTTTAAAACTTCAACTGTTTTAAGTCCAAATTCAGTGCATTTCAACGCGTCATTTCCTATAACATAATGACGCTTCAATAATGTTTCAATTATTGCAGCTCTTGTTGCCTTAGTTCCAAGACCTCTCTTCTCAAGCTCTTTAAGCAATGATGATTGTGAATAACGCTTTGGTGGCTGGGTTTCTTTGGCATCAAGCCGAATTTTCTTGTTCTTAATCTTCTGTCCAATAGAAAGGTCTGGTAGAACCTCTCTTTTGCTCTTTATATATGGAGCATATATCTCATACCAGCCTTCTTCTATTGTAATCTTGCCAGATGAAACGAACTTTTCATCTTCAATAGAAATTGTTATAGTAGTGTTTTGCTCGTATGCCGGGTCTCCAAATGATGCCAAGAATCTTTTAACAATCAAATCATAGATTTTTTCCTGATTAGTATCTAGTTTTTTTGGAACAACTCCTGTTGGATATATAGCAGGATGGGCTGGATCTTCTTTCTTCCCTTGCATAGGATAAAGTTTATTCTTTTTTAGGAGTTTATTGCATAAGTCATTATATTTTTCAATCTTTCCTATTGCATCTATTATTTTTTTATAGCCTATTGTTGGTGGTAATTTTTGAGAACTCGTTCTTGGATAAGATGTGTAGCCCTTAAGATAAAGATCTTGTGCTATGTCTAATGTCTTTTTAGGTGAAAACTTAAAAACACGATATGCTTCAGTTTGAAGCGTTGTAAGATCAAAAGGAGTTGGAGGAAGTCTTTTAATCCTTTGAGTTGATACATCTGAGATAATACCTTCCTTTCCTGTTGTCTTCTTTAAGATTTCATCAGCAATTGCCTTTTCAAATATTTCTCCTCTTTTATTCTTTGCTTCTATGTATTCTTCTCCTTCTTTTGTTTCAGCAATTCCTTCAAGATATATCTCCCAGTATTTTTCTGGCTTAAAATTTTCAATTTCCTTTTCTCTTTCAGCTAAAATTCTCAATGCAGGTCCTTGTACTCTGCCTATGCTCATAACTCTCATTCGTCCTGCCTTTTTTGTAGCAATAGATAAGGCTCTTGATAGATTAATTCCATAAAGCCAGTCAAGATTATGCCTTGCGATGCCTGCATTTGCCATTCCATAATTAACTCTTGGCTCAAGATTATCAAACGCTTTCAATAGATCTGATTTTGTCAAGGTAGAGAACTTCATTCTTTGGGCTTCTTCTGTATTACAGGCAAATCTCAGTATGTTATAACCAATAACCTCTCCCTCAACATCATAATCGCAGGCAATAATAAACCTTTCAGAAGAACGAGCCAGTTTCTTTATCAAATCTAAATATTTTTTTGTGTATTTAGTATCTTTCTTAGCTTTATAACTTGGAACCCAAACAGGATCAAAAACAGGATAACTCCAACCTTTCTTCTCTTTTTCATCAAGAGCAAAGAGATGCCCTACTGCTGAAACAATAAAAATTTCAGCATCGTCAACCTTACAAACAAGATAAGAAACTCCGTTTTCATTTTTCTTCATTGGAGTTTTTTCAGATAAGGCAAATGCAATCTTACGGGCAGCTGCCGGCTTTTCAGCTATGAGAAGCACTCTTTCCATTTTAATTCAGACAGTTGAGGAGCATAAAAGATTAAACTTAAAAAACTTGTCTTTTTAAAATCTGATTTTTTTGATATAATATGTGCAATTATAAAGTAAAGAAACTTTAATACTTGTAGGAAAAAATATAATTCAAACATATCCCCCTTCATCGGGGCCAGAATCATCTGGTTCAAACCAAATATCCCAACCATCTCCTAAAGAATCAATTAAAGAATCAGAATCAATAACATAAGATGGATCAAAAACATCTCTCTTGTCTTTAGGTCCATTATAATGAAGAAGTGCTATCCTAGATTTAACAGGCAATTCTGGACAAAGATTGTGAACAAAATCTGTTATGACAGGAGTTATTTCAAGCATCGCAAGATCAGTAGCAATAATATCTATTACACCAGAAAAAAGGTTTACATAGATATCATTAAAGGTTTTTTCAACGAATATTTGCCTTGATACATTCTTATAATCAAGATCGGAAAGCTGGGTTACCATAAATGCTTCTTCATCGGCTGCATCTAATTCATCTGACGAATCTCCGCCAGCATAAGCAATGGCAGAGATAACTACCTTTTCAGGCAATCCTTTATCTTTTTCTTCTTTGCGGCGTTCCTTTTTATCTTTTCTAAAAGAATTAAAGAATTCATTTGCCTTTTTTAAATCCTCAGCATAATCTTTGTCAATAAAAAGCCTTTTCACCGCTTCATCAATACTTTGCTGAGAATTAGCATAATCAGAGTAATTAAGAAAGAATCCATTCAAAAGAAGTTTTATTTTATTTTCAACAGAAACATTGATTTTATCAGGTGTAAAGAAATTAACTCCCAAAGAAGGATCCGTTAAAAGGTTATCTTTATTCTTAAGATAAAAATAGATAAAGAAAGGATTAGAGATTCCATCATCGCTTAACCTAAGCATCACATTTATTCCTTTATTGTCTAAATAATAGAATCCTTCAGTCAGTAGATTCATATATTTTCTAAAGCTTGATGATTTATCATCAATGTAGCTAAAATCGGTTAAAAAAGCACTTTTACCTTCAGGCTTTAAAAGAGATTTATAATCTCTCTTAAATCGTTTAAATGGTTTGAAAGATGAAGAATAGTATTTTTCAACACGACTTTGTAAATCTTCATTTGTGGCAATATCTTCTTTATGATGCGACTCTGAAGAGGCCTCTACATAAATCCCATAATGAACACTAGGCGATTCTATGCTAAATGGCGTAATATAAACCTCGCCTGAAGATCTCGCAGCCTTTGATATCTCTGAAAATATCTTCTTCACATATCTTTCTAATTCACTTTCATTTTCAGGTTTAGAAGTAACAACCTTTGCATAATCATCTCCCAAAAAGAGATAACTCTTATTTAGTTCCATTTCTTATGCACCATTGGAAATATTGAGCGATTACAAAAAAGACATTAAAGTCTTATTTTTATGCGTTTCCATTCTTCGTTAAATATTTTAGAGAATAAGATAAAAAATGAAAAAAATGGAGAAATGAAAAGTTTTAATAGTCTAAAAAAATAGCATATTCCAATGGAAATAAAAGATATAAAAGGAATAAAGTCGAAGATTGTGAAAAAAGATGATGGCATCTATGAAATTCCAAAAGAAGCAATTGAAGGAATGAGACAACCTTGCCGCATAATTGCCTCTGAAAAGATTTTAAACGATATTGATGAAGAAACGATTAAGCAGCTAACAAGGGTTGCCTTATTATCTGGACTTGGTTTTCCTCCAATAGGATTGCCTGATATTCATTTAGGGTATGGAGTGCCAATCGGAAGTGTTGTTGCTTTTAAAGCAACTAAAGACTATAAAAAGAATTCAAAAGAATCTGGAATAATAAGTGCAGGAATGGTCGGTTTTGACATAAATTGCGGGATTTCATTATTTAAAACAACGCTAAAGAAAGAGGCTGTGGCAGAAAACAAGGAGAGGATAGGAAAGCTTCTTTTGGATAGAGTTCCAACAGGGGTTGGTTCAAAATCTGCAATAAAATTATCTGAAAAAGAATTTAGTGATGTTCTGAAAGAGGGAGCTATGTGGTGCGTAAAAAGGGGATTAGCATCTAAAGAAGATTTAGAGCATATTGAAGATAATGGTTTTTTCGAACTAGATGATAAAGATTTAAGATATGTATCAAAAGAAGCAATAAAGAGAGGGATCAATCAGTTAGGCACGCTTGGTTCAGGAAATCATTTCCTCGAGCTTTCATATGTAAAGAAGATATTTAACAAAGAAAAAGCAAAAAAATATTCTTTGGAAGAAGGAGATGTATGCTTAATGATTCATACGGGCTCAAGAGGATTTGGACATCAGATAGCTTCAGATTATCTAAAGATTCAGCTAAAGGCTGCTGAGAAGTATGGGTTGCAGATAATAGATAAACAACTGGCTGGCGTACCTATTGGCTCAGAAGAAGCCTCTTCTTACTTGGAAGCAATGAAAGCTGCTGCTAACTTTTCCTATGCAAACAAGTTAATCTTAGCTTCAATCGTAGAAAAACTTATCAAAGAACTTAAAAGTAATAATCAGGCAAAGGCATTAATTCCAATATACACTATCAGCCATAACATATGCAAAAAAGAGATTATTAACGGAGAAGAATTATTTATACATAGGAAGGGGGCAACAAGAGCTTATCCTAATTCTCCTGTTATTGTTGCAGGATCTATGGGATCCTCATCATTTCTTCTTGAAGGCACGGAGAAAGCTGTTTCAACAAGCCTCGCAAGTTCTTGTCATGGAGCAGGCAGAGCATTATCAAGGACTGATGCGAAGAATCGTTTCAAAATTAAATCCATCAATGAAGAACTTAAGGAGAAGGGAATTGCCGTTTTCTCAAAATCACAATCAGGTATTATTGAAGAAGCTCCTTCATCATACAAATCAAGCTATGATGTTATAGAAGCTGTTGAGGAAGCAGGGATTTCTGAAAAGATTGCAGAATTCTATCCAATAATAGTTATTAAAGGATAATAAAGGAAAAGATTATAAATCTTAAATCTGATAAGAGATAATTATGAAATATAAAAAAAATGCTGAAACTAACCTTGAGACAATTGCGATTTTAATATTAATTCTTATTTTAATCATTATAGGTATTTCAGTATTCACCAATATTTTTCAGATGGGATAAAATGAAAACAATGAATAAAAAAGGATTCTCAACAACTCCTGTCGAAGTTGTTCTTGTAGTTGTTTTCTTGGCAATAGCAATTCCTACAATAGCACAACAAACAATAATGAATGTTGAGGATAATACACAACAATGCAAGTTGTCTATGCAAGCCGGTAGCAGACTAGAAAACA